>CAYQCZ010000132.1:0-9437 GCA_964415955.1 uncultured Verrucomicrobiota bacterium
GGGGTGGTGCCAAGTGGAAGAAAGACAATTTACAGAAAGATTTTTACACCCCCGAACAGCAGGCCCGCGAGCAGTGGCAAACCGCCCGCCGGACTGGCCGGCAGCTCGCTCTGGCCGCAGTTGAGGAATCCCGCCGTGCCGGGCAGGGACGCGGTGTTCACCATCGTCACGCGCGGCAAAGGTCAGCGCGGCGATTCGGTTCGCACCGACCGCTGGCGTTACACGGAGTGGAGCGACGGAACACGCGAATTGTATGATCATTCGAACGATCCGGAGGAGACGCGCAATGTTGCCTCCAGTCCGGCGAACGCGAAGACGATTGCCGCCTTGAAGGCCCGTGCAGCACAGCGCTGATCATTGACGTAAGACGCTTCTGCAAACAAAGTCCTGCCTCTGAACCATCATGCAACTCTTCAAGATCACGCTCCTCACACTTGCCACTCTTGCGACCGTCCCTTCCCATGCCGCGCCGCTCGCTTTTGAAGGCACCGAAGGTCCCGGCAGGGGCAAACACATCGTCTTCATCGCGGGCGATCACGAATACCGCTCCGAGGAAACGCTGCCCGCGCTCGCCCGCATCATGGCCAGGCACCACGGCTTCAAATGCACCGTGCTGTTCAACATCAATCCCGCCACGGGCGAAATCGTTGCGGGCAACTCGAACATTCCCGGCCTGGAGGCGCTCGAAAGCGCGGACCTTGCGGTGGTGTTTCTCCGGTTCCAAGCCCTGCCGACGGAGCAGATGAAACACGTTGACGCCTACTTGAATCGCGGTGGTCCGGTCGTCGGTCTGCGCACCGCGACGCACGCCTTCAAGATGAACGCGGGTGATCCGTTTCCGAAATACTCCTTCGACTACAAGGGCTCCGATTACGAGCTGGGTTTTGGTCATCAGGTGCTCGGGCAGACCTGGGTGGGCCACTACGGAAGGAACCATCAGCAAAGCACGCGCATCACTCCAGTGCCGGAGAAGCTTTCGCATCCCATTTTGCGCGGCGTGAAGGAGGTGTGGGTGCAGGCGGGCGGCTACGTGGGCAAGCCGACGGACGGCGAGATTCTCACGATGGCGCAGCCGCTCAACGGCATGACGCCCGATTCGCCCGTGGATGAAACCAAGCCGCCCCAGCCGTCGGAGTGGACGCGCACCTACAAGTCGCCTTCGGGCAAGGCGGGTCGTGTGTTCACCTCGCTCTACGGGACGTCGGAGGACCTGCTGAACGAGGGCTACCGTCGGCTGCTGGTGAACGGAATCTTCTGGGCGGTCGGTTTGGAGAAGGCCATCACGCCGGATCTCAACGTCGCACTGGTGGGGCCGTTCAAGCCAAACACCTTCGGCAACCAGACCCACGCCGTCGGCATCAAGCCCGAGATGTATCGGGGCTTTGAGAGTCCGATTCCGGCAAACAACAACATCAACAAACCCGGGCCGAAGGGTGGCAAAACCCAGCCCAAGCAGGCGGGCAAGGACAAGAAGGCCGCTGCCGCTCCGGCGCCGGCGGCGAGCCCGGTTGCGGCCGCTACGATCGCCACCAGCAAACCGGCGCGCTTTGTCCGCATCGAGCTGCCGGGTGACAAGCGCATCCTCACGCTGGCCGAGGTGGAAGTGATCAGCGGCGGAAAGAATGTCGCGCGCGGCGGCAAGGCAACGCAGTCGAGCACGGGCGCCGGAGGTGTTGCGGAGCGCGGCATTGATGGCAACAAGGATGCCGATTGGGGCAAGGGTGGCCAGACGCACACCGACACCAAGGGCACCACGAACCCGTGGTGGGAGGTCGATCTCGGCAAGGAGACGGACATCGAGTCCGTTCAAATCTGGAACCGGAAAGGCCTCGAGAGCCGCCTCGACGGCTTCACGCTGACGTTGCTGGATGCGCAGCGGAAGCCGGTGTTTCGCGCGGAGAAGCTCGCCGCGCCGGAGTCGCTGGTGGTCAACGTTCGCAAGCAGGGCGAGACGACCTACCTCACCTTCGCGGGCAAGCCGGGCTCGTCGGTGACGAAGGGTGCCGCCCCCGCGGCGGCGCCAGATCAAGGCAAACGGGCGGCGAAGAATGCGCCCGCGCCGGCGCAGACCGATGCCCTGGCCGTGGCGGTTCCGGCGGGTTATCGGGATCCGCTGCCGTTCAAATTTCAAAAGGGTGATGTGGTGGCGATCCTTGGCGATGGCCTGCCCGACCGGATGCAGCACGACGGCTGGATGGAGACGCTGCTGCAAAGCCAGGTGCCCGAGCTGCAGGTGCGTTTCCGCAACATGAGCGCCAGCGGCGACCGTCCGGATTCCTTTCCGCGCAGCAAGGGCCACCTGCCGATGCACGACTACCTGCGGCTGGTGAAGGCCGACGTCGTGTTCGCGTTCTTCGGCTACAACGAATCGTTCGCCGGCGTGGGCAAGGCGGATGAGCACCGCCGCAAGCTGGTCGAGTTCGTGCAGCGCATCCGCGCCACGCAGCCCAACGGGAAAAGCTTTCCGCGCATCGTGCTCTTCAGCCCCATTGCGCACGAGGACACGCGCAATCCGAACGTGCCCGATGGCAAAGCGCACAACGTCCAGCTCGCCGCCTACACCAAGGCCACCGAGGCGGCGGCGAAGGAGACGGGCGTCACCTTTGTGGACCTGTTTCATCCCACGCTGGAACTCTACAAAGTCTCGCAAACACCGCTGACGATCAACGGCGTGCATCTCAGCGAGGAAGGCAATCGCCAGCTTGCCGAGGTCATCGCGACGGCCTTGCTGGGCCGGCAGGTCAGCGCCTCCGCATCCATGGAGCCGCTGCGCGAGGCCGTGGTGGACAAAGACTATCACTGGAACAACCGCTACCGCGCCCGTGACGGGAATGACGTGTGGGGCGGACGCTCCGTGCTTTCGTTTGTCAATGATCAGAACAACGCCGTGGTCCTCCAGCATGAGCAGGTGATGCTGGATGTGATGACCGCCAACCGTGACCGGCGCGTGTGGGCGCGTGCCCGCGGCCAGGACATGGCGGTGGACGACAGCAACGTGCCCAAACCCATCGAGGTCGTTTCCAACGTCGGGGGCGGCAGCAAGAGTTCCAATGCGATGAAGGAAGGCGTGCTGCGTTACATCAGCGGCGAGGAGGGCATCCAGCACATGGCCGCGGCGAAAGGTTTCGAAGTCGGGTTGTTCGCGGATGAGCAGCGGTTTCCCCAGCTCATCAATCCCGTGCAGATGCAGGTGGACACCAAGGGCCGCCTGTGGGCCGCGGTGTGGCCGACGTATCCGAAGTGGGAGCCGCTCAAGCCGATGAACGACGCGTTGATCATCCTCCATGACGATGACAAGGACGGGAAAGCCGATCGCGTGACGGAGTTTGCCAAGGTGCAGAACCCGCTGGGATTCGAGTTCTGGAACGGCGGCGTGATCGTCACGTGCCCGCCGGACATCCTCTTTCTCAAAGACACCAACGGCGACGATGTGGCCGATGAACGCACCATCCTGCTCCAGGGCGTGGATTTCGCCGACACGCATCACGGCGCGAACAACCTAATCTTCGGGCCCGATGGCGGCATCTACTGGCAGAGCGGCGTGTTCCTTGTCCACAACCACGAGCATCCGTGGGGGCCGTCTCTGCAGGCCGAGTCCTCGGCGATGTATCGCTTCGATCCGCGCACGTTCACCATCGGCATGCATGCGCTGAATTCACCGAACCCGCATGGGATTTCGTTCGACTACTGGGGCTATCACTACGCCACCGACGGCACCGGCGGCCGCGCCTATCAGGTGCGGCCCGAGGGCAAGGGCTTTAAGATGCATGAGCTGCTGAAGAAGGAAGTCCGTCCGGTCACCGCGAGCGAGGTCGTTTCGAGCGCGAATTTTCCGGAGTCCATGCAGGGTGACTTTCTCATCTGCAACGTCATTGGCTTCCTGGGCATCAAACACTACGCGCTCGCCCGCAACGCCGAGGCCGGCACCGTCTGGGGCGAACCTGCCGGCGATGAACTCACCGTTTCCGTGATCAACGCCGACGGCACAAGGAGCGAGGACAAATCGCGCGGCCTGCTCATGAGTGGCGACAAGAATTTCCGTCCCAGCGACCTCGTCTTCGGCGAGGACGGCGCGCTCTACGTGGCCGACTGGCACAACGTCATCATCGGCCACATGCAGCACAACGTGCGCGACCCGAACCGCGATCATCAGCATGGCCGCATCTACCGCATCACCGCGAAGGGGCGCCCGCTGCAGAAGCCGGTGGCTATTGATGGTCAGCCGGTGATGGCGCTGCTGGAGAACCTCAAGCATCCCGTGGACGGCGTGCGTCATCGCACCCGAGTTGAGCTGAGCGAGCGCGACACGAAGGAAGTCATCGCCGCCACGCAGCAGTGGATGAAACAATTCGACCCGAATAAAAAGGAGGACGCGCACCACCTGCTCGAAGCGCTGTGGGTTCATCAGCAGCACAACGTCCGCAATCCCGAACTCCTCGCGCAGTTGCTCAACTCCCCCGAGCCGCACGCGCGCGTTGCGGCGCGGACCGCGCAGCAGCTCTGGTCCATCGTGGACGACTCCCGGCACGGCGGCCTGATCACCCAGGACCTCGAGACCGGGACACAAAAGTCCGGCATCCTCAGTGACACGCCCGAGCTCACCACCATTCGCATCGCCACGGTGCCCGAACGGATGATGTATGACGTGACTCAACTGGCGGTGAAGCCTGGCAAGAAGATCAAGCTCACCTTCGCCAACCCCGACTTCATGCCGCACAACATTCTTCTGGTGAAGCCTGGCAAGGCCAACGAGGTCGGCGAGAAGGCCATCGCCCTCGGCGCGCGGGGCTTTGAACTGGGTTTCGTTCCCGAAAGCCCGGACATCCTGTGGGCCAGCAAGCTCATCGACAACGGCGGCGAACAGGTGATCGAGTTCACCGCGCCGACGACTGAGGGCGCTTACCCCTACATCTGCTCGTTCCCCGGTCACCACCTCGTCATGCGCGGAATGCTGATCGTCGCGAACAACGCCCAGGAGTTCCTCGCGAAGAACCCGCTGGCGGCGCCCAAGATGACGGAGTGGACCCTTGACGATCTTGCAGGTGATCTGACGCGCGTGGGGCAGCACCGCAATTTCGCGCGGGGCAAGGAACTCTTCACTTCGCTCGCCTGCGCGCAATGCCACCAGCTTGGCAAGGAAGGCGTCGCCTTTGGCCCGGCCCTCGGAGAGGTGTTGAAAAAATACAAGGGTGATGCCAGGACCGTATTGCAGGAAATCCTCGAACCATCGAAAACCGTCGAGGACAAGTATCGCAACGTCACCCTGGAGCTCGGCGACGAGCAGTCCCTCAGCGGCATCGTCCTCGCAGAAGATGCCAGTTCGGTGACCCTTCAGTCCGGTCCGTCCGAAGCACAGGTGCAGAAGATCGCCAAGGCCGCGATCAAATCACGCAAGCTCTCCGTGCTCTCGCTGATGCCCGCCGGCCTGGTGAACGCGCTGGACAAGGAACAGATCCTCGACCTGCTCGCCTACGTGCTGGCGGAAGGCAAATCCGACCACGCGGCCTTCAAGCACGGGCATTGAGAGCGACGTGCAGCGGCACCCCCGGTCTGTGATGCCGTCTTCCGCCTTGTGAGGGCCTGCACAATGTGCGTTAATGCTTGTAACCAGCGTGTTATGAGCAGGCTCTTATGCATACAGAAATGACTGCCGATTCCATGTCCCGAACAACAATGATCAATCGTCGCAGCATGCTCCGGGGGATGGCCCTTGGTGCTGGCGCGATGATTGGCTCCTCCATGCTGCCCGGCTTCGCCCGCGCCTCCGCGCCAAAGGCATCAAGCGGCGGGCCACAACGCATCATCTTCTTCCTCCAGAACCAGGGCTTCGATCCCGCCACCTGCATTCCCGCGGGAATGAAAAACAGCGGCTCGCTGGCCGGGGCGAAGCTGCCCGAGCCCATCCAGGCGTTGGAACCCTTCAAGGAACGACTGCACATCATCAACGGCCTGCACGGTCTCCACACCAGTCCATCGCACAGCGCGTTCTTCGGCGCGCTCGGCGGGTATCGCGGCAGCGATGGTGTGCCGCCCAGCGGGCCGACGATTGACTACGAGTTGAGCAAGGTTCTGCCGGAGACACTCCTGCCGCATCTGTGCATCGGCATGGACTCCATGGAGAACATGAAGGCCAAGCCCACGGTTGCGAACCTTTCCGCCAGTGGCGCAGGCCAGCCCATCTTCATGCACTCGAACCCGAACCATCTTTATCAGATGCTCTTCGGGGGCATTTCCGAGGGCGACATCCGCAAGCAGCACGAGGCGCGGTCGAGCATGTTCACACGCATTGAGCAACTGGCCGCAGCGAAGGGCGGCGTGCTTCCGGTCGCCGACCAGCAGCGCTACGGGCAATACGTCCAGGGGTTTCATGACATCAACGGCCTGCGCGAGCGTCTTGCACGTGTCTCCGATCACTTGAGCAAATTCGCGCCCAAGGTGGACGAGCGCTACACGCGGCCGGAATTCGAGACCGACTGGCATGACGTGCTGCTGGACCTCGGCATTGCTGCGCTCAAATCGGGCATCACCAGCGTGCTCACCGTCGGCTCTGGCCGCGGTGAGATTTTCGGCGCGTGGAAGGGGCTCGGCATCTCGGAGCAGGGGCACAACCTCGGCCACATGAAGCAGCCGGACAATCCACTCTGGATCAAGATCCGCCAATACAACACGCGCATGCTCGTGAAGCTGATGCAGGAGCTGGAGAGCGTCCGCGAGGGCAGCGGCACGATGATGGACAACACGCTCATCGTTTACACCAGCAACAACGCCGACGCGCAGCACACCAGCGGCAGGACCTGGCCGGTGATGCTGCTGGGCAACTGCAACGGCGCCTTCAAGACCGGGCGTTTCACGCAGCTGGACGGCACACGCCCGATCAACGCCCTCTACACGTCCATCCTTCGTTCCGCCGGCGTGAACGTGGACCGCTTCAACATGAGCGACAAGATGGCGAAGAAATTCGACTCCTCCAGCGGTCCGCTCAAAGAGATTCTCGCGTGAGCAGGCTGATCCTCACCCTTGGGGTGGCAGTGACGGCCCTGATCGGCTCTCAAGGCCGCGCCGCCGACACCTACATGCCCGGCCAGCCCGTCCGCGGCAACATCCAGAAAGTTGCGCGGCCTTTCCTCAACAAATACTGCCTGGACTGTCACGACAACGAGACGAAGAAGGGCGATCTTTCCTTGGAGGATTTGGGGCCGGTGGACGAGATCAACGCCGCCACGTGGAAGTCCATCTGGGCGCAGGTCTCGCTCCGGGAGATGCCGCCGGGAAAGAAGACGCAACCGGAAGTCATCGAGCGGCTGCGTTTTTCCGAATGGATCGTCGGCGAGCTGCAGCGCGCCATGAAGGACAAGGGCGGTTTCTCCGCTCATCTCGATCCGCAAAAGGGCAATTTTCTCGATCACGATCTCCTGTTCGGCCCGCTTCCGAAAGGTATCAAGCTCGCGCCCGCTTCCTCTCCCGCCCGCATCTGGCGCGTCACGCCGCAGGAGCACATCACGCGTCTCAACGAACTCATCAACACCGAGCCCAAATACGACCCGGAGAAGCCGGGCCTGCGCACCCGTGGCGATGCCGTTCCCACGAATCACGGCGGCGAGCTGAAACTCTACTTTGGCACGGACAACATCCTCCAGTGGGTGGGTGGCACCGTCGCCTACGCCACCGCCGTCAAGAGCGTGCCGGTCGTTCTCTCCTCGTCCCGCAAGCACGGCCTGGAGAACTACGCAGACTTCCACTCCGTCAACAGTGCCGAGGCCACGCAGATTCTCGGCAAGGCGAGGGACATTCTCAAATACATGGCCTACGGGCCGCTGAGTCTCGTGCAGTTTCCCGAGCAGATCACCGACGATCCGAAAACCTACGACAAAGTGAAACCGCCGGGCGATCTTCGCGGCCTGCCCTCGGCCATTGTTTACAGCACGAAAACCCTCCGCCCGCTCACGCCCGTTTACGATCTGATGAAGGAGCCCGGCGTCACCGACGAACGCCTTCGCGCGGCGGTGGATTACCTCTTTGAGGCACTGACGTTCCGTCCGCCCACCGCAAAAGAATCTGGCGACTACCTCGCGATCGTGACGGACGCCATCGCGCAGGTCGGCAAGGATGACGGGGCGATCATGGGTCTGTCCGCCATCTTCCTGGACCGCGACGCGTTGTTCCGGCCCGAGCTGGCCGCGAGTGGCAAGCCCGACGCGCATGGCCGCGTCATGCTGCAGGATTGGGAACTCGGCCTCGCCGTGAACCACGCGTTGCGTTACCTGAAGCCCGACGAACCGTTGCGTCAGGCGATCCTCGATGGGCGCATGCGCACGCGCGAAGATGTCGAACGCGAAGTCACGCGCATGCTGAACGCCGACAGCATTCGCAAACCGCGTGTGCTTCAATTCTTCCGCGACTTCTTCGATTACGATCTGGCGGGCTACATCTGCAAGGACACTGCCGCCCTCGCGAAGACCGGAGTTTCCAACCGGGGCGAATCGCACTACCGCGCCATGTTTGACTCCGTTGCCAGCACCGACCGGCTTGTTGAGATGATCCTCGAAGAGGACAAGGACGTTCTCAAACAACTGCTGACGACCCAAAAGGTCGTGGCAACCAAGAACGACGAAATCTACTTCGGCCGGCGGCGCACGACTGATGAAGTGAAAGCCGCCACCGCCGCGAAACGGGCGGAAGAAGCCGAGGCACGGAAGCGGGAGCAAGCCGAGTTGGAGGCGGTGGAAGCCGAACTCGCCGCCGTGAGGACAAAACTGGAGGACGCCACATTGGACCCAAAGACGGCGGAAGTCCTCAGGCGAGAGGCGCGGACTCTGCAGGCGAAACTGGAACGCCTCGAGAAGGACCGAAAGCCGCGGCGAAACGAAGCCGGCCTTGATGTGGCTCCGGCGAATCTCGATGGTAAGCCCACCTACGCCCGCGTTGGCCACCGTTCCTTCGGCGCCGGTTCCATGAAGCCCGAGCGCATTCTGGCCACTGCACCCGTTGGCGAGCGGCTCGGCATCCTGACCCATCCCTCGTGGCTCGTCTCCCAGTCCGATGCGATGGACAACCACGCCATCCACCGCGGCAAGTGGATTCGCGAGCGCCTGCTCGGCGGCGGCATTCCTGACGTGCCCATCACCGTCGATGCCATGCTGCCCGACGAACCGCAGCACACGCTTCGCGAGCGCATGCGCGTCACCCGGGAGAAATACTGCTGGACCTGCCATCAGAAAATGGACCCCCTCGGCCTGCCATTTGAGATGTATAACCACGCCGGCCTCTTCCGCACCACGGAGCTGGACAAGCCCGTGGATGCCACCGGCGAGATCATCGCCAGCGGCGACCCGAAGCTCGACGGCCCGGTCAGCAACGCGCTGGAGATGATCGAGAAGCTCGCCGCCAGCGAACGCGTCGAGCAGGTCTTCGTCCGCCACGCCTTCCGCTTCTGGATG
>CAYQCZ010000133.1:0-9434 GCA_964415955.1 uncultured Verrucomicrobiota bacterium
AGTGCGGCGATGAGTGTCGGAGGCCTGAAGAATGGTTTCATGGTCTTGCGCCTGCGTCGAATGCCTGCTGTGGCTGAACACGGATGACGACGCAGACTATTCCGCAGGAGGGGATGAGATGCAACCGAATAATACCTATACGTATTATTGAAGGTTTGAATTTGCCCGGGTCCGTGCCCCCTTCAACATCATGGAATTGTCTGTTGCATTTCTATTGGGTGCGGATACGTGTATCGCTGTGTTTGCGGGAGGTTTGAATCCCCTGGGTTTTCGTTGATGGCGCAGTTGTTGATGATGTGCAGATTGTTGAGAATTCAGATGGTCTGGTGGGTATGCAGCCTGGCACTCGTCTTGTGTGGCGGGAGTTTGCATGCCGAACGGCAGCCGCTGGCCCCTTTTCTGGGCGGACGTTTTCCCTCCAGTCGGCCGGCACCCGGCGTTGAGCTGAGGGAGGCGTTTCCCGGACTGTCCTTCGACTCGCCCATGGGATTGATCGAACTGCCCGAAGGGGGACGCTTTCTGGTCTTCACCAAGAGCGGTGTTATTTATGCGGTGGAGCCATCATCTGGTTCCTTTGAAAAGCGCGTGGTTCTGGATTTGTCGGCGCATACTGCCAGCACCCACGACGACGGCTTGATGGATGTGGAGCTGCACCCGGATTTCGGCATGGAAGGATCACCAGGCGAAAGAAGGTTCTTCGTCTATTACCAGCACACCGCCGCGAATGATGGTGCGGCGGGCGATCACCGTTACCGGAGGACCACGACCAGCCGCCTGTCGAGATTCGAGATGAAGGAGGGCCTGCTGGAAGCCGATCCTGAATCTGAGGTGATATTGATCGACCAGCCGGATCCGTGGAGCATTCACAACGGCGGGGCCATGTTCTTCCACCCGGAGGATCATTTCCTGTATCTGACGGTGGGTGATGGAGGCGCACCTCCGGATGCTGCGGAAAACATCGGCCAGGTGTTGACGGGGAATCTTCTCGGCGGCGTATTGCGCCTCGACGTGGATTCCAATCCGGCAAGATCCCACCCGTTGCGGCGCCAGCCCAGGGAGGGATTCACGGCCAATTACCAGATTCCGAACGACAACCCGTTTCTCGACGAAAGCGGCGGGTTGCTTGAGGAATTCTATGCCCTGGGATTGAGGTCGCCTCATGCCATGACGGTGGACAAACCAACAGGCCGCATCTGGATGGGCGATGTCGGCAGCAGCGAATGGGAGGAAATCAACCTGATAGTGAGGGCTGGAAACTACGGCTGGCCTGCACATGAGGGATCCAGACACCATGCGATTCCGCTCCCAGCCTCGCCACACGGCGCATTGATGGGGCCGCACTTCTCCTACAATCGTCATGCAGGTCCCACTGGGGACAGCGGCGATGCCTGTGTGATTGTGGGCCACGTCTATCGTGGAAATGCCCTTTCCGGGCATCTCGCAGGTCAGTTGATCTTTGGCGACAACACCTCAGGGCGCATCTGGAGCATGGGGGCGGAACCCGGTTCGCAAGACGATGTGAAGTTGATCGGGCAAGTTGATGGAGGCGGGCTTGGTGGCCTGGCCAACTTCAGCGTGGACCGCTCGGGGGAAGTCTATTGCATGCAACTGGGCAGCCCCGGCAGGATTTGGAAGCTGGTTCCTTCGGCACAACCGGAGTTTGAGTTTCCCGGCCGGCTTTCTGAGGCCGGCGTTTTCAGCGACCTGTCCTCGTTGGAGCCAGTCCCCGGAATCATTCCCTACGAGGTCAACCAGCCTTTCTGGAGCGATGGCGCGGTCAAACGCCGGTGGATGGGCATTCCCAATGACGGACCGCCTTTTGACGCTGTAGAAATGGCCCGGGCGACGAACGTGGGATCATGGTTCTTTCCCCCGGGCACCGTGTTTGTGAAGCACTTCGACATGCCTGTGGAACTGCCGGATGCACCGGCCCTGCGCCGGCTGGAAACACGCCTGCTGTTCATCGGAGAGGATTCACACGCCTACGGCATGACCTATCGATGGCTTGACGACGAATCAGACGCCGTGCTGGTGGATGCAGCGCAGCACGCCGACATTCCAGTGACCCCGGGTGTCTCCCGCACGTGGACGTTTCCGGGCTCTTCGGACTGCCTGCAATGCCACAACCCGCGCGCGGGCGAAGTGCTGGGGCTGAACACCGCGCAACTCAACCGTGTGGTGGCCGGCACCGCAGTGGGTCAGATCGAGCAATGGGAGTCGGACATGCTATGTAGTTTCGGAGGCCACCGGGGTGATGCCTCGAACTGGCCGCGACACCCGCAGGTGACGGACCTCACCGTGCCGCTGACCGATCGCGTGAAAACCTATCTGGATGTGAATTGCGCGTTTTGTCACCGGCCCGGAGGCAGGGGCATTTCCTTCGATGCACGTCTTGAAACTCCAGCACTCCTCCAGCAGCTCATTGGCTGGCCGGCCCACTCGCGACATGCTGCGCGAAAGCCATTCCTCGTGGATCCAGGCGCGCCGCATCAATCCGAGCTGCTTTCGCGTTTGCTTGCCACGGACGCCACCAGGATGCCTCCGCTGGGCAGGAATCACGTCGATGCCCAGGCCGTGGACATGGTGCGCGCGTGGCTTACCGCCCTGGAGCCAGGCAGGGAAATTCCAGGCCTCACGGCAACCTATCATGCGGACATGCAATTCAAGACGCCCATTGGCGTGCGCCTTGAATCTTCCGTGGATCATGATTGGGGAATGTCCCCGCCGTTCGAGGGCGTTCCTTCTGACCGCTTCAGCGTGCGATGGAGCGCAACTTTTGCGGCACCTGTGACCGGAAGTTACCAAATCACATCTGCTTCAGACGACGGGATTCGCATCTCGCTTGACGGGCGCTGGATCATCCACAACTGGACTGATCACGCGCTGACCGTGGACACTGCGGTGGTGGATCTTGAAGCAGGCAGGGCGCATGAACTGGTGGTGGAATACTATGAAAATGCAGGGCAGGCCGTTTGCCGTGTTGAGTGTCGTCTCGGAGGCGCGGGGCCCAACCTTTTCTCCAGCGAGCACCTGAAGACCAGTTCCTCCTTTGTTCAACTCACGACCCGTCCGGTGCTGGGTCTCAGCACCATTGAAAACGGCGACATTCTTCTCAAACTGCGACCCGAAGGCCGGCAGATACGCCTTGAGTCCAGCACGGACCTTTTCCACTGGATTCCTGTGGATGTGCTTCCTGATGACAACCTGCTGCTGATTCCCCGCCCTGAAGGCACGGGAATCTTCTATCGCCTTGTCCATTGATCTGCCGGGCCAGCACGCCAGGTTTTGCGAAAAACACGGTTTGCAGCATCGGCTTCAAGGAGTATCGTGCCCGCGTAACGCCATGATGCAGCAACCCCAGCCGATTGTTGTCGCGCCCGCCAGCAGTGCCGCCTTGAAAATGGTCCCGTGCGGCAAGTGCGGCGGGAGCATCTTCATCCCAGCCAACCTGAAGCCCCTGGAAACCACGCCCTGCAAGAAGTGCGGTCATCCGGTCATGATCCCGATGCGGCTGCGGCAGTTCGAGCTGCGCGCCATCATCGCCAGCGGCGGCATGGGCACGGTGTATCGCGCCTACGACACCATGCTCATCCGGGAGGTGGCTGTGAAGCTCATGAAGCGCGAGTTTGTGAATGACCCGGCGTCAGTGGAATCCTTCGCCAAGGAGGCCCGCGCCTGTGCGGGGCTGAACCACACGAACATCATCCAGATTCACCAGTTCGATGAACATGAAGGCGAGAAGTTCATCGTCATGGAGATCTCGGATCAGGGCAGTCTGGAGGATCGCATGGAGGCTGGTGGCGGATGTGTCGATGAATTGCTCGCACTTGATGTGGGCATCAAGATTTCCTATGCCCTGAAGGCGGCCCAAAAGCACAACCTGCTGCACCTCGACATCAAGCCGGCCAACATTTTGTTCAACATTGACGGCGAACCCAAGCTGGTGGACTTCGGCCTTGCCAAGAAGGAAGGCGAACGGGACGAGGAGGAAGGCGTCATGGGCACGCCGGAATATATGGCTCCGGAGCGAGCCTTGCAAAATGGTGAAAGCTACCTTTCAGACATGTATAGCCTCGCCGCCGCGCTCTACAACGCGGTCACGGGAAAGACGCCCTTCACCGGCGAGGATCCCACGTCCATCGCCCTTGCGCACACCACCGAACCACTGACGCCTCCGAATCAGATCGTTCAGATCACCGAGGCCACCAATGATGCGATCGTGCGCGCCATGGCCAAGGACCCGGCCGAACGATTCCAGACCTACGACGAATTCATCATGGCCTTGGAGGCTGCACGCAGCCATCTGCTGATCCAACGCTTTCGCAGTGAGGACAACGGGTGAAGTCCGTTCCTTCACCCATGTCGGGCGGCCTCAAACCCGTTGGGTGACGGTTGCAAAAGAAAACAGGCCCCGTCACCGGGGCCTGTCTGCACGGGAGTGGTTGCTCCCCACCGCAATCAATCGAGGATTACTTCTTTTCCTTCTTCTCGCCGTCCTTGCCCTTGGCCTTGCCCTCGGGGGCGGGTCCGATGCGGAGCATGGTGGCCACTTCCTTTCCGGAGGCGTCCTTCTTGACCAGGCCACCAACGGTTTCACCGGCAGTGGCTTCGTCCAGGGTGGCGGGCTTGCCCATCTTCACAATGCGTGTCTCGGGCGTCAGCTTGATGACACGCTGCTTCTCCTTGCCCTGGAGGGTGACGGTCATGGCTCCCTTGTCCACGGAAGCCACCTTGCCGTTGAAGGGATAGGTGTCGCTCTTTTTCTTCTCGGCATTTTCGCCCTTGGGAGCGTCCTTGCCCTTCTTCTCCTGGGCCTGAATGGTGGTGGCGACGCCGACGGCAATGAGCGCGGCGACAACAGTGGTTATGATACGTGGTATCTTCATACTCTCTCTTTTTTTGGGTTGTCGGTTTATCCTTGGTGATGTTCCCCAGAACACCCCCACTTGAAAGCTGATTACTCCCGGCCGTTCCTGTTGGCAACATCAAAATTGCACATCAAAATTGCGCTCCAAAAAACGCCGTTCAGGAGCGGACATGCCGCGCCTGCCGGAAGGCCCAAACATCCCTCTTTCGTATCGGTCCACAGGTGCCTAGTCTTGCCGCATGAACATTCCCTTCCGGCTCCATCATCACCTGGTGCTTTTTGCCTGTCTGCCTCCGCTGCTTTTTGCCGAACCAGCCCCCAGGCCGTTGGATTACTACCTGCCGGCAAAGGCATCCAACTATGATCCCTCCATTCCCACACCTGAACAGGCGCTCGGCTTCCAGATTGGCCAGTGGCATCTGCACCACCATGAACTGGTTGATTATCTCCGCCTGATTGCGGCGAAGTCCGACCGCGTCACCGTCGTGGAATACGCGCGTTCCCATGGACGCCGCCCGCTGATTCACCTGATCGTCACCGCGACGGAGAACCACGCCCATCTGGAGCAAATCCGCCGTGACCATGTGGCCCGCGTCACCGATCCGAAGGACAAGTCCCGTCTGGATGGCGCGCCCATTGTCGTCTGGATGGGTTACAGCATTCATGGCAACGAACCCAGCGGTGCCAACAGTTCCGCGCTGCTCGCCTATCACCTCGCCGCCGCCCGCGATCCGGACACGCTTTCACTGCTCAAGAACGCCGTCATCCTGATCGATCCGTGTCTGAATCCCGATGGCTTCGAGCGTTTCGCCGACTGGTCAAACAATCATCGTGGTCGTCATCCCAGCGCACATCGGGCAGATCGTGAGCATGGCGAGGGCTGGCCGAGCGGACGCCCGAACTATTACTGGTTTGACCTCAACCGCGACTGGCTTCCCGCCGTGCATCCCGAGTCGCAGGGCCGTCTGAAGCAGTTTCACCTCTGGCAGCCCAACATCGTCACCGACTTCCATGAGATGGGAAATGTGAACCGCACCTATTTCTTCCAGCCCGGCTTCAGCAAGATGATTCATCCGCTGACGCCGAAGGAAAACCAGGCGCTCACCGAGAAGATGGCCGCGGAACACGCCCGCTCGCTCGATGCCATTGGCTCGCTCTACTACACCGGCGAGTCCTACGATGATTATTACATCGGCAAGGGTTCCACTTATCCCGATCTCAACGGCTCCGTGGGCGTGCTGTTCGAGCAGGCCAGTTCGCGCGGTTATCATCAGGACACCGAGCATGGACGGCTGGAGTTTCCATTCACCATCCGCAACCAGCTCACCACCACGCTTTCCACGCTCCGCACGGCACAGCGGCTCCGCACGGAGTTCCTCGAGTTCCAGCGTGATTTCTACCGTGACGCGCTCAAGGAGGCCGCGGATTCCAAAACCAAGGCGTTCATCTTCTCTGCACCGGGCGACCCGGTCCGCCTGACCGCCTTCAAGGATTTGCTCTCGCTGCACCAGATCGAATCGCATGCGCCGGCCTCGGATGTGAAAACAGACGGACAGGTTTTTGCCGCCGCGGAATCGCTGGTCGTGCCCGTGAATCAACGGCAGTTCCGTCTCATCACGGCGCTGTTTGAAACGCGCACCAACTTCCAGAGCGCCATCTTTTACGATGTGTCCGCCTGGCGTCTGCCATCGGCGTTCGGGCTGCTCGGTGCCGAGTTGAAATCTGTCCCCAAGGCGGCTGCGCAGACCGCACGTTCCGGCGGGTCAGTGAAGGGTGCCGACAAGGCCTACGCGTATGTGCTCCCATGGGAGCCGCGCCACGCGCCACGTGCGCTGTTCCGTTTGCTGGACGCAAAGGCGCGCTGCTGGGTGGCGACGAAACCCTTCACAACAAAGGTCGGCGGCCTGTCGCGCACATGGGAGCCGGGCAGCGTCCTTGTGCCGGTTGGACCGCAGGACGGCATCGAGCCGGCGGCGTTGCGCATGCTGATGGATGAACTTGCCCGGAACAACGTGCTGGAAATACATGCGCTGGACACCGGGTATCATGGTTCCATGCCGGACCTTGGAAGCCCCAGTTTCCTGCCGGTGACCCACAAGCGCGTTCTCATGCTGGTCGGCAGCGGCACGGGATCGGTCACCACGGGGTCGTTGTGGCACCACTTCGATGAAGTGCTGCAAACGCCGCTGACGATGGTGGAGGCGGCACAGCTCACAACCACCGTGTTGGACGACCATTCCACCGTGCTGCTGGCCGATGCGACGTTCACTTCTCTGCCGGAGCCCGCTAAAACGGCATTGCAAGGCTGGGTGTCGCGTGGTGGCACATTGATCGCCATCGGCACCACGGTGAAATCCCTCGCTGCACAATCCTGGTGCAAGGTCGAACTCACCGGATCAGAGGCGGCCTCCGCGAGCTCAACCACCAATGCCCCGGCCGCGTCATCCAAGGACAAGTCCACTGAAGAAAAACCCGGCAGCACCACCAAGGCCAGGACCGCGCCGAAGCATCTGCCCTATGCGGAAGCCGATGAGCGGCGCGCGGAGAAGAATCTGGATGGCGTGATCGTGAGGGCAACCTACGACGCGACACACCCGCTGGCCTTTGGTTTTGACGGACGGCCTTTCATCGAACTGATGCGCGATGGCACGACTTTCCTCAAACCATCATCGAACGCGTATCTCAATCCACTGCTTTATGCAGGCGATCCGCTGGTTTCCGGATACGCGTCAAAGGCCAACATCGCCCAACTCCGCCTCACCACGCCGGTGCAGGTGCGTGTGGTGGATTCAGGGCGTGTGATTTACATGACGGACAACCCGGTCTTCCGGGGCCACTGGCTGGGCACGGAAAAGCTGCTGGCCAACGCCATCTTCTTCGGCCCCCTCGTGAAATCCTCCGGCGGCGGCGACGAAGAAGCCGAGGCGCATTGATGAGAGACCGCTGCCGGGATGCCAACAAATCTACATGAGCGGATGCAATTTTCTCCATGGCTGGTGTTGCGTTCCGCGTCTATTGTCAACGATGTCGCACAGTCCTTTGAATGTTTTGCATGAGACACCTGTTTCAATTCCGATCGCGGCCTGAGTGGCTGCTCCTGCCCGGCATCCTGATCGTTGCCGCCATGGCATCCCATCCCCTGTCCGCGGCGTCGAAGTCCACCGGCAAGGTCGATTTCAACCGCGACATCCGGCCGATTCTCTCCGACAACTGCTACGCCTGCCATGGCCCGGATGAGAAACACCGCAAGGCGGACCTGCGCCTGGACACGGCTGATGGGGTGGCGGCCGACCTGGGCGGTTACAAGGCGGTCGAGCCGGGAAAACCCGAAAAGAGCGAGCTGTATCGGCGTCTGGTCACGAAGGATGCGGACGATCTCATGCCGCCGGCTGAATCGAACAAAAAGCTCAAGCCGGATCAGATTGCGCTGATCAAGCGGTGGATTCAGGAGGGCGGACAATACGCCGGGCACTGGTCGTTCATTCCGCCGCGCAAGCCCGAGATTCCCGAGGTCCGCGCCCGCAAGTCGGAGGTTCGCAATCCGATTGACGCCTTCATCATCCAGCGGCTGGCCCGTGAACGCATGAAGCCTTCTCCCGAGGCGGACAAGGAGACCTTGATCCGCCGGGTGACATTCGATCTGACAGGCTTGCCGCCGACGCCGCAGGAGGTGAAGGAATTTCTTGCGGACAAAACCCCCGATGCCTACGAGCGCCTTGTGGATCGCTTGTTGAGATCGCCGCGTTACGGCGAACACATGGCGCGTTACTGGCTGGATGCGGCGCGTTACGGCGACACGCACGGACTGCATCTCGACAACGAGCGTTCCATGTGGCCCTACCGCGACTGGGTGGTGCGCGCCTTCAACGACAATCTGCCCTTCGACCAGTTCACCATCTGGCAGCTTGCGGGCGATCTGCTGCCCAGCCCCACGCGCGACCAGCAGATTGCCACCGGTTTCAACCGCTGCAACGTCACCACCAGCGAGGGCGGTTCCATCAACGAGGAGTTTCTCTTCCGTTATGCCGTGGACCGCACGGAAACCACCGCCGCCGTCTGGATGGGCCTCACCGCAGGCTGCGCGGTGTGCCACGATCACAAGTTCGACCCCATCACATCGAAGGATTTCTATTCGATGTATGCCTTCTTCTACAGTGCTGCGGACCCGGCCATGGACGGCAACATTCTCAAGACGCCGCCCATCCTCAAGCTGTCCACCAAGGAGCAGGAACAGAAACTGGCCGACTTCGACAAGCAGGTGGCCGAGGCGGACAAGAAATTGAAGGCTGCCATCGCTGACATCAAATACACCGACCCCGCCACGCTGGATCCAAAGCCCGCATCAAAGGCCGTGGACACGGTGTGGATCGATGATGCGTTCCCGAAGAACTCCAAGATTGAGGCGACAAAGAAGGGCGAGCCCAACTGGATCACGAAAGAAGCCGGCCAGGTCTTGAGCGGTGAAAAGGCCGTGAAGCTTTCCGACAAGGGCGTGGTGCAGGCCTATTATTCCGAACTCAAAACACCGCACACAATTCCGTTTCGTGGCAAATTCTTCGTGAACGTT
>CAYQCZ010000134.1:0-7152 GCA_964415955.1 uncultured Verrucomicrobiota bacterium
ACCTCGGCTGCGGACCGCTCATCCGCGATGTCAAACTGTCCCGTCGCACGAGTTGCCGCGCCTGGAGGCTGCGCCCATTCACTGGCGCCACCGGTGTCAATCGCCACCACGCGGCCGCGCTCCGTCAGGTGCACCTTGTCGTTGCCCGCGCCGGTGTAGCCGCCCGGTTCGGTATGGCTGCCCGCGCTCATCATCGTGATGCCCAGCGGAATCAACCCGTCGCGCAACGCCGCCGGTTCACGCGTGGAAAGCACCAGTCCCACGTCAGGCAGAAACAGCCGGAACGCGCACACCAGACGGACCAGTTCACGGTCGCTGATCAGCGTCAGCGGCTGGAATTCTCCGGCACAGGGTCGCAGGCGTGGCAGAGAAATGGTCACCTGCGATTTCCAGCAATGTTTCAGCAGATACTGCGCATGGGCCGCCACGCAGATGGCCTCATAGCGCCAGTCCGCCAGTCCGTAGAGCGCGCCAATCCCAAGACGCCTGAAGCCCGCGTCATAGGCGCGCTCGGGTGTTTCCAGCCGCCAGTCAAAATCCCGCTTCGGCCCTGCGGTGTGCATCCGCGCATACACATCGCGGTCATACGTTTCCTGATACACCACCAGGCCGTCCGCACCGGCCTCGACCGCAGGCAGGTAATCCGCAGTCTCCATGGGACCGACCTCCAGCGACACGCTCGGAAACTCCTTGTGCAATGCCCGCACGCAATCGGCAAGATAGCTGCCGGAAACGAACTTGGGATGTTCACCCGCCACCAGCAGCAGGTTGCGGAAGCCCTGCCCTGCCAGCACGCGCGCCTCCCGCAGCACTTCGTCCACGCTTAGGGTCACGCGGAGGATGGGATTGTCCCTGGAGAACCCGCAGTAGGCACAGTTGTTGATGCACTCGTTGGAAAGATAGATCGGCGCGAACAGCCGGATGACCCGCCCGAACCGCTGCTGGGTGATCTGGCGTGAACGCCGGCACAAGGCCTCCAGGTGCAAGTCTGCCGCAGGAGACAGCAGCCGCGCAAAGTCCTGAAGGGAAAGCGCGGACTGCCCAAGCACACGGAGCAAACCGTCCTGATCCTTCCCATCGGCCAGTTGCAACAACGCCCCGACCGGCAGTGCGTTGAAGTGCTTCAAGAAACTCATGAGCCAACGTGACAGCAAACGCGCCAAAAACTCACTTCAAAAATGACCCGGATCATCATGCATCTGTTTCCGGTGGTGGCTGGTCCCCTCAGAATCGGAAGGTCAGGCCGAACTGAACATTCATGCCGGCTGCGGGATTGAACTGCGATGTGATGGGCGGCACGAAGGGCATGGAGGTGGGAAACTGTTCGTAAACACGGTCCAGCAGGTTATTCACGGCCAGAAACACGCCGAATCGTTCCTGATCATACACGATCTTGGTGTTGAGCACATTGTAGAGGTTCGGGGGGAGCGCATTTCCCACGTCAAAAAACCGCACCTGGCCGCTGCTGTAAAGATCCTCAATGCTCCAGGTCCAGCCCTTGGCAGGACGGAAGATGGCCGCACCGCGCAACTGCCACTCGGGCACGAGCACGAGTCGGTTTCCGTTGTAGGCCCCGCCATCAAACTCGGCATCCGTCCAGGCGGTGCCGGCCTGGAACTCCACCCAGTCCGCCGGACGCGACCGCAGGGTCAACTCCACGCCACGACGCAGGACATCGCCGTTCACATTGCCGCCAAAGGCCGGCGGATTCGGATCGGTAAAGATGTCGTTCTGCACCCAGCTATGAAAGTAGGCGAGGCTGCCCGACAGCAGACGATGGCGCTCTGACCTTATGCCCACCTCGACCGTGCGCGCCTTCAAGGCCACCAACGCCGGACTGCTGGGAAACCGCGGATCACCAGACACCACATCATTGGCAGATGGGAGACGGTGTGCATCCGAGAAGGAAATCCATCCCGAGGTCTTCTCTGCAAACGCATAGCTCAGACTCACACGCGGACTCCAGAGGCTGTTCTCCTTCACGCCTGTGAACACGGGAAACGCGAACGGCACGTTCAAGAGCGACCGGCGGTGATCGAAACGCAATCCCGCCGACAAGGTGAGCTTCTCGGTGATCTCCTGCGTATCCTGCACAAACGCCCCATACAACGTGCTGTCATGAACCGTCGTCGCACCGAAGGCGCTCTGGCTGAAATCCAAGTCCAGCCATTCGCCGCCGAACGACACGTTGTTCTCCCTTCCCCAGAAGGTTGATTCCTTGGAAACCTGCACCACACCGCCGTAACCGGGTTGCTCCGTCGTCACCAGGCCGAAGCCTGTGCTGTGCGTGTCGTAGGCCTGTCCGTGAAATTTGGCGCTGGCATTCCAGCCATCCTCGAACTGTTTGTCCCAGCCAAGCTCCCCCCGATGCAGCCGGTCCGTGAAGGAGAAGACGGGCGCGGCGGGCTGCTGGGGATTTGCCTGAAACTGCGCCTGCGTGAGAGGGCCTGGATTGCCGCTGCGCTGCGAGTGCGCCGTGTAGGTGGCGGTGAACCTGCCCGCGGCGGTGTCCGCACCCAGTTTTCCAAGCCCGTTCCAGCCGAGGAACCCGCTGGATTCACGCCAGCCTGACCATTGCTGATGCTGCCCGCTGAAGGACCACGACAGCCAGTTCGTTTTCCCCGAGGCGTGAAGATGCGCCTTGTAATAGCCCAGGTTGCCCGCGGCCGCGCCGGCTTCGAGACTGAACGGCTTCTGGGATGCGTCCCGCGTGATGATGTTGATCACGCCGCCCACCGCGCCCTCGCCATACTGCGCCGCAGCCCCGCCACGGACGATTTCCACGCGCTCGATGTTTTCCAGAGGAACGGACTGCCACAGAAAATAACCATCCCCGCCGTCATTGGCGCGGACACCATCCACCAGCACCAGCACACCGGATTTTTCACCATAACCCCGCAGCCCGAACGGTGCGCGTTGCGCGCCGAAGCTTCCCGATGAATCCATCAGATGAAATCCCGTCTCCTGCCGGAGCAGTTCCGGCAATGTGAAGGCCGCCCGCTGCTGGATGTCATCCCGTGTGATGACGGTGACATTGCCGGGATGATTCCCCAGCGGAACGGTCTGCGTGGGCAGGCGCGTGCCGGTGACGACAAGCTCCGTGAGGGGTTTTGCGGACTCGGTGGTTTCCTGGGCGGCCGCGCACAATGACGCGCCCGCGAGGAGGCAAACGGACAGGCTGCATGCTTTCATTTCTGGTCTTTCTGCAAAGGCACCACGCACGGGCGCGGTGCGGTTGGTTTTGCGAGGACCAGAGGGAGGGAAAAGAAAAACCTTCACCCTCCGCAAATCAGGAGAATGAAGGCATTCAGTGAATCCGGCAGGAAACAGTCCGGCCGGCTGGCCTCATCCTTCTCTTTGACGGAGAAGTGGCCGGAGACGCCTGACAACACGCGGCACCCCCGACCTGACGAGCACAATCAAACCGATATCCTGACTTCGGGCTTCCAGCCTCACTCCCGCCTTCCCGGCACAACCAGTGGCTCTTGGGAGCTTGTAACCCGTTACAGTGGCGCAACCGTCGCCGATTCCCACGGCGTTCCCTGCGTTTGACTGTGTGAACGACGGACAAGCCATCGCATCTGACAAAGAGCTGGGCGACTCATTACGCGGACCGTATCCGCATGCCAAGAAGTTTGTGGAAAATGTTTTTGGACCACCGTCTTCTCCCGGGTTTGCAGGAAGCGGACGGACGCCCGGGGTCTCCCTCGGCAGTTGGAGCAGGCTTTCAAGA
Organism: uncultured Verrucomicrobiota bacterium; assembly: GCA_964415955.1. GTDB lineage: Bacteria > Verrucomicrobiota > Verrucomicrobiia > Limisphaerales > CAYQCZ01 > CAYQCZ01. The sequence continues at coordinate 3,734 of CAYQCZ010000134.1, forward strand.
GGAAGCAAGGTTTTGCAGCGCGGTGGGCATCGCAGCATGCCTTTGAGATGGCGGCTGCCGCAGCTCAGACAGATGGACAACTCGGAGGAAGGACGGGGCGCAGGCCACCTTTCAACCGCATCGTTCCGGCTCGGAGATTTCCATGGCGCGCGGTTTGCGCACGGTTACATTCACCGCCATGCAGCAAGCGCGACTTCGCCCGTTGATGTATGCCGGTGCCGCCCTGGTGGCGGCCTGGCTGGTGGCCGCCGCTGTGTTTGCCTGGGCGCGTCATGCGAAGGTCACTCCTGAAAAAGTGCAGGTTTATCTGGACGGCACCGACATCACCCGGCTCCAGGGTGATGCCCGCGCTCGCGCCCTCCGCAAACTGGCCGATCAAGTCAATGCACTTCCCATGGAGGAACGACGTGAAATCCGTCGTGAAGAACAGTGGGCAAAGTGGTTTCAGGACATGACCGAGCAGGAACGGCTGGAGTTTCTCGATGCCACGCTGCCCAGCGGTTTCAAACAGATGATCGAGTCCTTCGAGAAACTCCCGGAGGAACAGCGCCGCCGGGCCGTCACCGATGCCGTGCGACGGCTGCGTGAATCCTCTCCGGAACGCCCATCCGGCTCTGGTCGTGGCGGGGGCGGAGGCACGAACGGCCCGCCGCCGGGGTTCAATCCAGCCATGCAACAACGCGTCATCCAGCATGGTTTGGGAACCCTCTTCAGCGAAAGCTCCGCTCAGACCAAGGCGGAACTGGCGCCGTTTCTGGAGGAACTTCAAAGGGCGATGGAAAGCGGACGGCTCCTGCGCGGGCGATGATGCAATCATGAATCCACTTTTCCCAAAGCGCCTGCGATGGAGCCCACTGCGGATCACATCGACCACGGTGGGACGCCCGGAGGGTTTTACTTTGATCGAACTCCTGGTGGTGATCGTGATCATCGGCATTCTGGCCGGTCTGCTCCTGCCTGTGTTCAGCCGCGCCAAGGAGACCGCGCGCGGAACGCTTTGCCTCTCCAATCTGCGCCAGGTCGGCACGGCCCTGCAGCTCTATGTGCAGGACAACCGCAACCGCATGCCCTTCATGTATGATTATCTGGCGCCCACCAACGGACTGCCCGTCACCAACAACCTGCGCACCGTGGACATCGTCCTCACAAATTACCTTGGCGCCACCAACATCCTGAAGTGTCCTTCCGACCGCGAAGGTGTGTTCGAGCAGACGCGCTCCAGCTACGGCTGGAATGTGCTGCTCAACGGTCAGGACGCCGACCGCATCCGTGTGCTGAACCTGAACTTTGATCCCAGTCGCATCCCGGTGATGTTTGACAAGGAGGGCTTTCACAAGGCACGCGGAGACGGACGCGGAGTGAACTACCTCTATGCCGACGGGCACATCAAGAACCTGCTCACCATTCAAGGAAAGCGATGATTCAGCTTGAACATGTTTCCAAGCATTTCGGCGGACGCCTCGCTGTCGGCGACCTCAGTCTTGAAGTCAAACGCGGCGAAATCTTCGGCCTGCTCGGCCACAACGGCGCGGGCAAGAGCACTTCCATCGGCATGATGCTCGGCCAGGTGTGGCCCGGGGAGGGCACCATTCGCGTATGCGGCCACGACGTCTCGTCACAGCGCTCCCGGGCACTGGCAAGGGTGGGGGCCATCTTCGAGACGCCGGTGTTTTATGATTATCTCAGCGGCTGGCAGAATCTGGACATCCTCAGTCATTATACGGCCCGCACCCCCGCGGGACGCATCCGGGAAATCATCGAATGGGTGGGGTTGACCGGGCGCGAACATGACAAGGTCCGCAAATACAGCCACGGCATGCGCACCCGGCTGGCGCTGGCACAGGCGCTGTTGCCAGACCCCGAGTTGTTGATCCTTGATGAACCCAGCGACGGGCTGGACCCGGAGGGCATTCATGAAATGCGGCACACCATCCAGCGGCTTCATCGGGACATGGGTCTGACCATCCTGCTTTCATCGCATCTGCTGAATGAAGTGGAGCAGCTCTGCACACGGGTTGCCGTGCTGCACCAGGGCTGCAAGGTGTTTGAAGGCACGCTCGATGAAACGCGCCTGGCCGGAGACCGGGTGCGGCTGATCACCGATGACTTCGACGGGGCCGCGGCTTCGCTGCGCACGGCGGGTTTGATCCGGGACGCCGTGGGGACGGAGCATGTATTGCCAGTCCCGGGCGCTGGCACGGCGGACATCGTGCGTCATCTGGTTCAACATGGTTTTGCAGTCCATGAAATCGCACGTGAAGAGCAGGACTTGGAGACATTCTACCTCAACCTGGTGCATGCGCAGCGACAGAAACCGCCGGGCAAGGACGCCGCCAACACCAACTGACCCATGCTTTGGTTCCATCTGCGCAACGAACTCCGCAAGCTCTTCGGCAAGAAGCGCACCTACATCGGTTTTGGCGTGTTTCTGCTGGCGCAAAACCTGATGCTGCTCGCGTTCCATTTCAGCAAGTGGCAGACCAACACGGGCCGCCTGCTGGAGAACAACGGATACCTGCCCGCGGATTACATTTCCGCGCTCACCGTCGCCTTCATCATGCTGCTGCCGCAGGTGGCCCTGCTCATGCCGTTGTATGTCACTCTCGTGGGCGGCGACATGGTGGCCAAGGAGGCCGAGGATGGCACGTTGCGGATGATTCTCTGCCGTCCGATTTCCCGTGTCCGGCTGGCGGCCGTCAAATGGCTGGCAGGCGGCCTGTTTTCCTTTGTGCTGGTGTTGTCCCTCGGAGCGATGGCCCTGGGCTTTGCACGCATGTGGTTTCCATGGGGCGGCATGTTCGTGTTCGTGCCGGGGCCGGTTCGATTGTTCAACGCCATGCCATCCGACACGGGGTTGTGGCTGTATGCGGGGGCGCACCTTTTGATGGCGGTGAATGCCTGCACCATGTTCAGCCTTGGTTACATGTTCTCCTGCTTCAACATGAAGCCCGCCGCCGCCACGATCCTCGCCATGTCCGTGCTGCTGGTGAGCTTTGTCCTGGAGAACCTGCCGTTCTTCGAGGAATACAAGCATCTGGCCATCACCCATTACTTCCGCATGTGGATCATGGTCTTCGCCAAACCCATCCCCTTTCCCGACATTCTTGAATCCGTGAGCGTGCTCTTTGGGGTGAACCTCACGGCCTTCATCATCGGCGCCACGCACCTGCACATGCGTGACATCAAATCGTGAGGCCGCGGCACAGGGGCTTTCTTGCCCTTGGGGAACATTCCACATACCGTTGCGAATAGATTTGCGGTTCGCGCATCCAACACGCGTATGAGATTCAAATGGCTGATTTTCTTTGCGGCAGTTTTCGCGGGAGGACTGTCCGCGCATGCCGCTGGCAGGACCCAGGTGGAACTGCTGCCCGCAGCCACCGCGGTCAAACCCGGTGACACACTATGGGTGGGCGTCC
>CAYQCZ010000134.1:7162-9405 GCA_964415955.1 uncultured Verrucomicrobiota bacterium
GTTTGCCATGCCGTTTGAGTGGCACATTTACTGGCGCAACCCCGGCACCACGGGCATTGCCACCAAGATTTCCTGGCAGGATTTGCCCACGGGAATCGAGGCTGGCGAGCCTGCCTGGCCGGTGCCCGGCCGACGCGTGACCACCATCGGCGGAACCGATGAGATCAGCTACGACTACGACGACGAAATGGCGCTGCTGGTGCCGCTGAGAATCAAGCCGGATGCGACTCCCGGCAGACGCACGTTGACCGCAAAGGTGTCGTGGCTGGAATGCAAACTGGACGGCGCCTGCGTGCCCGGACGAGCCGAGGTGTCTGCAGACATCGAGATCGGCACAGCCACGGTTCCATCGGATCACGCGAAAGACATTGAATCATGGCGGGGCAATCTTCCGGCTGGGAGTGCGCCGGGCAAGGTTTCCGCCTTCTGGGATGGCCCTGCCAGCCTAGAGGAACGCCCATTCATCATCGAGTGGCGCGATGCGGGTGGAATGGCCGCGCCGGATTTCTTTCCCTATGAAAGTGAGGCCATCACTGTGCATCCGGCCAACGAGGTGTTGCCTTCTTCAGACGGAACCATCCGTCTGCGACGCAAGGCCACAAAGACGGGGGATACATGGCCTGCCTCCATTCGGGGCCTGCTGATCGGCGACACGAAATCGCATCCTCCCACCCCTGCTTTCGAGGCGGACATTCCCATCCTTGACCGCACCAGTTCCGCGGACGGACCAGTCTTGAACAACACCCAGACTGCGACTGCCCGGCCCGAAGCCCCGCCCTCGCTGCTGAAGATGCTTATCTACGCCTTCATTGGCGGCTTCATCCTCAACATCATGCCATGCGTGCTGCCGGTGATTGCGCTCAAGATTCTAGGCTTCGTCAACCAGTCGAAGGACAATCCCACGCGTGTGTTTCACATGGGCCTGGTGTATGCGGCGGGCGTGGTGTTTTCGTTTCTTGTCCTTGCCGGTCTGATCATCGTCGTGAAGCAGGCCGGCCAAAGTGCCGGATGGGGCATGCAGTTTGCGAACCCGAAGTTTCTCGTGTTCATGACCGTGCTGGTCACGCTGGTGGCCTTGAACCTGTTTGGATTGTTCGAGGTGAACCTGGGTGGCGGTGCGATGAATGCCGCCAGCGGTCTGGCAGCAAAGGAAGGCCCGTTGGGCGCCTTCTTTCAAGGCATGCTGGCCACCGCGCTTGCAACACCCTGCACAGCACCGTTTCTTGCCCCGGCATTGGGATTCGCGTTTGCCCAAAGTGCCGGGGTCATCCTGCTGATGTTCACCACCATTGCGGTGGGATTGGCCTCACCTTACGTGCTGCTGAGCTGGCAGCCGGGGTGGTTGAGATTTCTGCCCAAACCCGGCGTGTGGATGCAGCACTTCAAGGTCGCCATGGGCTTTCCCATGCTGGCCACCGCCATCTGGCTGTTCTGGCTGACGGAAAAACATTATGATGGTGTCCTTTGGTTCGGCCTGTTCCTTGTAACGATTGCACTGGCCACGTGGATTTGGGGCCAGTTTGTCCAACAAGGCACAAAAAGACGGGGCCTTGCCCTGGCCATCGCCCTTGCGGTCTTGCTTGGCGGATATGCCTACGCGATGGAATCGCAGCTTCACTGGCGCGAACCGCGCGCGCCCGGCAACTCATCGGTGGTTGACAACAGCAAGGGCAAGGACGGCATTCCCTGGCAGCCATGGAGCACGGAAGCCGTGGCAAAAGCCCGTTCCGAAGGACGTGTTGTGCTGGTGGATTTTACTGCGGACTGGTGCCTGACCTGCAATGTGAACAAGAAGACCAGCATCGAGATCGACGCAGTCAAGGCGAAGCTGGCGGCATTGAACGCCGTGGCATTGCTGGGAGACCACACCCTGCAGCCACCCGCCATTACCGAGGAGCTGCAAAAGTTCGGGCGTGCCGGCGTGCCACTGGTGCTGGTCTATCCCAGGGACGCCTCCAAGCCTCCCATGGTCCTGCCCGAAGTGTTGACCCCCGGCATCGTGCTGGACGCCCTGTCCAAGGCTGCGGAATGAAGGCTGTGATAACTGGCGCGGCAATTGCGTGAGCAGATCACGATGAACTATGAATGGATTGCGAACAGACTGGAGATGGGGAGCAAATCCCACGTGTCGAACATGGTTTACGCCGGGTCAAAACGGGCACCAAAGTGTAAAAAGTGAGAACCGACTCGAATGGCGGTTAGTTAAGGCCCAAAACTTTCCTGGAGAGGCGCTTGCGTCGCTG
>CAYQCZ010000135.1:0-9395 GCA_964415955.1 uncultured Verrucomicrobiota bacterium
GGTGCTTGTGATCGAACACAACCTTGAGCTCATTGCCGAGGCGGACTGGGTGATCGATCTCGGCCCGGAAGGTGGAGAAGCGGGCGGCCACATCGTTGCCGAAGGCACGCCGGAACAGGTCGCACGCAACAAGCGCTCGCACACCGGGCGCTTTTTGAAGAAGGTGCTGAAGCTGTAGCGGCTGTCTGTGACGGCCGGATTATTGGGAATCTTTCAGCGACGGTTTGAGACCGCCGCCACAGGTCATGGAACCGTATGATGAATTGATTGAAGGCGTGGGTGTGAGCCGGTCGTTGCCGCGTGGACGTCATGAACTGGTCTGTCAGCGTCTGCACACGCTGGTGGGCGCGGCCTTGGAAGGCATCACCACCACGCGGCTTGTGGCTGCAAGGTCACTCGTGGAGTTTGCGCCGGACAATCATTTCCGGCCGGACCTTGCCTTGATCACCAATGCCACGGGCAAGGTGTGGCTTTCGGCGGAAATCATCAGCACGGAGGATCATCGCTGGGACACGGTCACGAAAAAGCAGCTTTACGAAATGATGAACATCCCGCGCCTGTGGATGATTGATCCCCGTTACGACAACGTGGAGGTTTATCACGCCAGCAAATACGGGCTCGCATTGAAGGGCATGTTTGCCGGGCGCGACCTGCTGACGGAACCGCTGCTGCCCGCCCTGAAGATCAAGGTGGCGGACTTGTTTGAAGCCGCCTGAAAGCCTGTCTGAAAATGCCGGGTCCCTGACCGTCATTTCTTCCCGCCGGTGCGCAGGTCGAGCTGGCACTCGGGGTCATGACCTTCCGCCTTGCCGGTTTTGTCGGTGGGCTGGTTGAAGAGATAACGCCAGACGGCTTCGTGGATGTATTTGCCGGAGGCGTCTTTGACCGCGGAACCGCCAGGTGTGACGGAGCCGTGGGCGCGCTTGGCGTCATTCCTCACGTTCGCATCGGTGATCAGCCGGCGGGAGTTCCCGTAGGGAGGCGCGGCCTTGTCCACGTTGACAATCGGCCCGAAGGCATTCAACCCCAGCATTTCCCACGAACGGCAGTAGTGGTCACCTGACCAGCCGCTGTCGAGCACATGGCTGAAGCCGAAGAAGCGGTTGGGTGGCGTGGCCGAAGGCAGACCCTGCCAGGTCTCAAGCTGGTCGCGCGGCCCGCAGAACATCACCACACGATCCACGCGCTGGTGCTTGGCAAAACGCGCTGCCGTGGTGGAGCCGTGCGAGCTGCCCGCCATGATCACCCGATCCCAGTTGAGACCCTGGCCGTCCGCGCTCAGGAAGTAATCCCACCGGCCTTGTGGATTGGTTTTTGCCAGCCATTTCACCATTTGATACGCGCGCTCCATCATGCCGTCAGGTTTGGGGATGTTGACCAGCGGGCTGAAATCCTCGCCGGTCGCCGCTTCCAGGCGGATTTTTCCCAGCAACTGGCCGTCGTCGCCGGGTGAACTGTTGCCGAACTTGCCGAACCACCCGTTGGCGTAATGCACCTGGATGGCATGGATGCCGTAGCTGTTGACGCGCTCGAACAGCGGCGCGCTGTGGCCCATGAGCCAGATCATCAATTTGCCCTGTGGTTTGACGCGCGTGTCCACGGAGGCGCGTTCGGTGTCCGCCGGCTTGCCGTCCTTCTCCAGCAGGAAACTGATCTCCGGATGGGCCTTCACGCGTGGGTCGATCTGGCTGGCGCGCATGGTGAGGTCATACCGCTGCGGCCTGGGGTCACTGAAGGTCAACGGGGCGTCTGCAGCATGGGACAGCGATGCGATCACAGACACAAAAGCCAGTGCGAAGAGTGGATGAGATTTCACGCGCGCGAATGTAACGGCTGGCAGGGGAGGTGAACATGGAATTGTTGTGAACAGAGCTGAATGAACGGGGTGACCCACCGGATGGCGGTTGCATGCATTTGGAGCAGGCTGTGGGCGGCGGGTCTGCGCACGCATAAGGTGGTCCGGTCGGTCTGCGGCCGGCTTTGTCTCGCAGCGCGAGGCAACCCGTCTGATTGATCCTGTCGAGAACGAGGACGAGGACGGGAACGACGATGAAAAAAACAGGCGGCCTGTGATCACCGTGACGCTCCACCCTGCCTGGGATCACGTCCGTAAATGCCGTCCTTCTCCTCCACTGGAAGCCTCGGTTTCGATGCCTGCGGCCGGTCCTCCGCAAACCATTGGTTGCCCTCGAAGCGGAAGGTTTCCGGTGCCGTGCCCGCGCCGATGTTCACCTCCACCTGCACCTGTGCGCGCCGGAACACAATGCGATTGTGCTTCACCACGCCGTTGCGGCAGGGCGTGAACGCATCACCCTGTGTCTCCTGCAGGATGCGAAACACCCATTTGTCCGGGAACAGGATTGTGTTGCCGGTGAATTCCGCGCCGTCCACGCCCACAAACGCCGCCGCCGCCATGCCGCCCTCGATGACGTTGTTGCGCACAATCACGCGGGCCGCTTCGTGTCGTGCGCCCTGTGGCCGGAAGTAGGGCAGGCCGGTCGAACCACCGATGTTCAGGGCGCGTTCGCCCGCCTTGTCGAAGCGGCAGTTTTCCACCGTCACATCCGCACTGCCGCCCTTGATCTGCACGCCCGCCGTGGCCGAAAAGCCCGGCTTGCCAATGAACTTGCATCCCGTGATGAGCGTGTTGTGACAGCCCACGAGATCGATGCCCTGGCCGCCCCAGCCCGTGATGGTGCAGTTGCGGATGGTCAGCCCGGTCAGCCCCGAGGCCTTGATCCCATCGAAGTTTCCTTTCGGACCGATGTCGCTGACGATCACGTTTTCAATGGTGACTCCCGGGGTCAGCTTCAAGGGTTGGCCACCGTCGTCGATGTTCAATCCGTTATGGCGCTGACCGCTCACACGGAGGTTTCGCACCGTGAGATTCTCACAGCGTGAAAAGTGCCATCCGCCATTGCCACCCTTGAACAGCGGCGGGTTCTTTGGATCAAGCGCCTCAACCGTCAACTGCGCCACGCCGCTTACGGAATGCCCGCCGGGATACTCGCCTGGTGCGATCTTCAACGCGGTTCCCGGCTTGAGTGAAGCGAGCGCGGCGCGCAGTTCGGCGGGGTTGGCGGCCTGGACCACGGGGCCCGCCGCCGCGTCGGCCTGTGGAATGAACGTTGAGACGAACAGCACGCCGGCGAGGGCAGGGGAGATGAAGGGTGATTTCATTTGGGGGAGCGTAACCATGCCGGGTCACGACTGAATAGAGATTTCAAAGTCCCTCTTTGCAAGCCGCCGCGGGCTGGCTACCATGACCCCGCAACTTGGGAATTTAACACGACCAGAACACACACTTTACATAATCATTTCGCGTAGCTTCGGCTGCTATCCACAACAAAACCGGCAGTTTTAAGAGGAAAAGGCAGCGTCGAGGTGCGCCCCCACTGGGGCGCGCCGAGACGTTCTTTTCCGGGCGCCTGCCGGTGCCTGTTGTGGGACGTGCGTAGGTGCGTCCCACTTTTGTTTTCAGGCACCGTCTTCTCCCGGCAAGAACAGCCTCATGTGGCTGAACGCACACGCGAGCGTTTCAGCCATGTCCGAATCCACTTCAGGTAGGAGCCGACGTGAGGAGGCTCAAGATTCCTCACCGGGAGATCAGAGTCTCGTCACCTCGACTCCTGCGATTCGACACGGACCTTCCAACCCGCACCCGCTTTCCCAGCTCAAGACCGAACTGGTCTGGGACGGCAAATACGACGAATACGGCCGCCGCCGCGAGGTGGACATCGCCGGGTGCGCGATGCCGATGCAGCGCATTGAGACGATTGACCAGCCGCGCAGCGAGGCCGTGGCGCAGGACGAACTCGCGTTGTTTGAAAAGCGCAGCAAGCGCCGCGACGATTTCCGCAACCGGCTCATTTGGGGCGACAACAAGCTCGTGCTCGCCAGCCTGCTCGCCGAGTTCAAGGGCCGCGTCGATCTCATCTACATCGACCCGCCCTTCGACGTGGGCGCGGACTTCACGATGGACGTGCCCATCGGCGACGGGAAGGAGACTGTCGGCAAAGACCAGTCCACCCTCGAAATGGTCGCCTACCGCGACATGTGGGGCCGCGGCACCGACTCGTATCTCCACATGATGTTCGAGCGCCTCTCGCTGATGAAGGAGCTGCTCAATGAAGAAGGAGGGATTTACGTTCACTGCGATTGGCGCATGAGCGGCGCGCTTCGTTTGGTCCTCGACGACATTTTTGGAACCGACAACTTCGTGAACGAGGTTGTGTGGAAGCGAAGTTCAAACACTTCGAGCATCGGGCAAATTTGGAAACGTGCTCACGACACGTTGCTATTTTACAGCAAGACCGACGGCTACAAATTCAACTTCCAATATCGCCCTCTATCCGAAACCTCGATGGAGCTTTATCAGAACGAGGATGAGCGGGGATGCTACCAGTTGGTTCCCGTGCTCGTGAGCGGAAAGCGAAACGGTGCAACCGGGCAGGTGTGGCGAGGAATTGATCCAAATGTTCGTGGAAAAGGCGGAATGCACTGGGTCACGACGCCAGAGAAGTTGGAACAATATTTCAGCGATGGACGGATCGTTTTCCCAGCGAAGGAAGGAGGAGTGCCGCGCTTGAAGTATTACTTGGAACAGAACAAGGGAGTCGTCGTATCGGACTGGTGGGATGACATCAACTTGATCGGGTCTGGCGGGAATGAGTCGGAAAATTATGCCACCCAAAAACCCGAAGCCCTCCTCGAACGCATCATCCGCGCTAGTAGCAACGAAGGCGACCTCGTGGCCGATTTTTTCTGCGGGAGCGGGACAACGGGCGCGGTGGCGGAACGGCTCGGGCGGCGCTGGCTGATGGCCGACCTCGGGCGCTTCGCCATCCACACCAGCCGCAAGCGGCTCATAGAAGTCCAGCGCAAGCTCCACGCCGAGGGCCAGCCCTACCGCGCGTTCGATGTGTATAATTTGGGCCGTTATGAGCGCCAGTGGTGGCAGAAGGAGCGCCTGCACGGTGCCGACGACGAACACCGCAAGGTCGTGCTCGGCTTCTACAAGGCCGAGCCGTTGCCCAATCCCAGCGGCTTGCTCCACGGGCGCAAAGGCCGCGCGTTCGTCCATGTGGATGGGATTGACGGCCTGCTTACGCGCGACGAGGTGCGCGCCGTGGCCCTCGCGGCCAGGGATGTCGGGGCCAGGGAAGTTCACTGTCTGGCGTGGGAATTCGAGATGGACCTGCGCCTCATCTGCCACGAGTTGGAGGCGGAAACCGGTGTGGCAATCAAGCTCATCCCCATTCCACGCGAGATCATGGAAAAGAACCGCACCAGCCCGCCACCCTTCCTGGAAATGGCCGTGCTGGAAGCGGAAGTGATCACGAAAGCCACGAAGGGCGCGAAAGGTGCAAAAGAAGTGGACGTGAAGCTCGTCAAGTTCATGCCGTCGCTCGCCGAAGTGCCGAGCAAGGAACTGGAAGCGTTGAAGGAACGCGCGGTGAAAAGCGGCTTCGACTTCATTGATTTCTGGGCCGTGGACTTCGACTGGCACGAGGGGAAGCCCTTCGAGCATCACTGGCAAGATTACCGCACGCGCAAGGATCGTTCGTTGAAAACCGTCAGTGACGCCGCCCATACTTACGCCAAGTCCGGCAAGCACGCCATCTGCGTGAAGGTGGTGGACGTGTTCGGCTGCGACACGAGCATCACGGTGGAGGTGACGGTGTGAAAATGTCAGCGCCGGGCCAGCAATTCCTCAACAGTCAGCCCGATGTCTTTCGCGATCTGGCGCAGCAGCGGCGGCGCGATATCGCGACCTTTGTGAAGGGGAACCGTGGTGCCACGCCCGTCGGCATGGCGATATTGGATGTGAGAACCACGCTGCCGCACAGCCACGAAGCCCAGACGTTCCAGCAGGCGGCAAACCTCGCCCGGCTTCAAAACGGGGATCGAACCCATGTTCAGGCGATGGCGACGTTTTGCGTGCCGATGAACTCCGCATCCAGCGTCGGTTCGCCGTCTTCAAGCAGCATGGCGATGACCTCGCGCAGATTGGCGTTCAGTTCGTCGAGCGATTCCGCCTGCGAGTGCGCGCCGGGAAAGCCGGGCACATATCCGACCAGCAATCCTGTGGCTGGGTCGCGCTCAACTACGGCGGTGAAGTTCTTCATGCCGCCCATTCTCTCATGAATCCGCCCGCCGTCAATCTTGCCGCCCTCGAACCGCTCTTCGCCCCGCACGAGGAGCCAAACCTTCATCGTATCCGGGCGAAGACCGGTGAGCCGGCGGAGGTCAAGAAGGGCCGCCGCCCCTCGCCCATCGTCATCGCCCAAAGCTTGCGCCGATATGTGAAAGAGTGGCGTGAGACGGACTATCCCGGCGCATCGGACACCACGCGGGAATTGCTGCATCACTGGTTCCATCGCGATCACCTGACCATGCCCGGCGATGGCACACACATTCCCTTCCGGTATTACTTCTGCCAGCGCGAGGCCATTGAGACGCTGATTTACCTCTACGAAGTGCGCGGCATCCGGTCATTGTGCGGAGTGCTGGGCGAATTTGGCGGACAGGATGCGGAAACGGCCGCTCTTGGAGTCAATCCGGATGAGGATCAATGGGCGCGCTATGCCTTCAAGCTCGCCACTGGCGCTGGCAAGACCAAGGTGATGAGCCTGGCCATCGTGTGGAGCTACTTCCATGCACTGCGGGAGAGCGACAGCCCGCTGGCGCGGCACTTCGTCGTCATCGCGCCGAATCTCACTGTCTTTGAGCGGTTGCGAGAAGACTTCAAACCGGCGCAGGGTGGCGCGGACATCTTCGATCGCGACCCGCTCATTCCCGTGGCCTGGCGCGGAGACTGGAATCTCACGACAGTGTTGCAGGATGAGGCGGGTGGTGCGGCGACGGGCGGCACACTCTACCTGACGAACATTCACCGGCTCTACGACACCAGCGAACGGCGAAAGCGTGAGCCCGAAACCCACGAATGGATGGGGCCGGCCGTGAGCAAGACCAGGGCGCTCGATACCGGCGCCGCATTACGGGCGCGTGTCACCGGTCATGAACGAGTCATGGTCCTGAACGACGAAGCGCATCACCTATGGGATCCCGGATCTGCGTGGAACGAGGCGATTGCCTTCCTGCATGAGGAGATTCGGCGGCGCTCGGGCAGTGGCGTCGTTTCGCAGCTGGATTTCTCCGCCACGCCCAAGGACAACAAGGGCCAGGTCTTCCAGCATGTCATCTGTGACACGCCGCTGGGCGAAGCCGTGGACGGCGGCATTGTGAAAACGCCTGTCATCGGGCGGGGCCGGAAGTGGCTGGAGAGTGCGAGCCAGGATGCTTCTGAAAAGTATCAGGACCAATTGATGGTCGGATATGCCCGCTGGCAGAGGTCAAAAGAGGAATGGGAACAAAGCGGCAAAAAGCCCTTGTTGTTCGTGATGACGGAGGACACGGATGCGGCCAACGAGATCGCACACCGGTTCAACACCGACCCGCTGTTTGCCGACTTGAACGGACGGACGGTGAATCTGCACACCCGGCTGAAGGGCAGGATCAAATGGGAGGGCGGACGAAAACAGGGCCATCCAGTCTTCGTGGAAAGCGAAAAAGACATCAGCGACGAGGACTTGCAGGCTTTGCGGGAGTTATCACGTCAGATTGATTCGGACGCGAACCCCTACACCTGCATTGTCAGTGTGCTGATGCTGCGAGAGGGGTGGGATGTGCGAAACGTGACGACCATCGTGCCGTTGCGCCCTTACACCTCGAAAGCCAACATCCTGCCTGAGCAGACACTGGGACGTGGTCTGCGTCGCATGACTCCACCAGGCGAGGCAGCCGAATTGGTCACGGTGGTCGAGCACCCGGCGTTTGTAAGCCTGTATCAGCAGGAACTGGAGCAGCAGGGATTGTTCATCGAGGCGATCGATGTGGAGCATGTTCCCAAGACCACGGTCACAATCTATCCGGACAGGGATAACAAGGACTGTGTCTCGCTGGATGTGTTGATCCCCTCGGTGAGTGCCGGATTCAGCCGCCGCCCAACGTTGGAAGGGCTGACGATTGAGGACGTTCGGAAGCAGTTCGAGCGCTATTCTCAGCTGCCGGTTGGAGAAGCGCGGAAGGAGAAAATCGAATATCAGGAGCGGCATTTGATCACAGATGAAATCGTGTTGAAGATGGAAATCCGGCTGCCGCTGCTGCAGAGCGGCGTGGGCGCTGTGTCATTCTTCCGTGAAGAGCTGGAGATGGTATGCAGCCTGCGAGGCACACACGCGGTGCTGGCACCACTGATCGAGACTTTTCTGACCGAGATGCTTTTTGCAGAGAAGCTGACGCTCTTTGATGAGCGACTGGTGGGCCGATTGGGCGACGCCGACGTGCGTGAACATGTTCGAGCCGTGTTCGTGCCCCTGATTCGCCATCGCACCACGACCAAGGAGGAACGCAGGCCAGACGGTCCGTCGCGTTCAGTTGCGACATGGAAACCCTTTCAGGCAACACATTCACAGGAGCATCCGGCAATTCCAGCTTCGCGCACCGTATTCAATCTCGTGGCGTGCAATCGGGGGTTCGAGGTGGGCATGAGCCAGTTTCTGGACCGGGCACCGGACGTGGCCGCGTTTTGCAAGAACGCCGGACCTCAAGCACTGCGTGTGGATTACTCGACGCGGCAAGGTCAGATTGCGTTTTACACACCGGACTTCCTGGTTCGGAAGGCGGACGGCAACCATTTGCTCGTGGAAACAAAGGGGCGTGTGGATCGCGATGTGCCACTCAAGGCACGCGCAGCCGATGCGTGGTGCAAAGCCGCCTCCAACGGCAGGCAAAAGTGGCGCTACCTCTATGTGCCACAGGAAACATTTGAGACATTCTCAGGGAACACTGCGGAGATGCTGGCGCGGGCATGCAGTCCAGTTCTGCTTGATTTGCTGGACGAGGCGATTGAGCCACAACTGGTCCTTCCATTCGGAGAGGCCCGGCCTGACGATGAGCGCCTTTCGGATTTCCTTAGCGAAGCTGATTTTGCCTCCCTGCCACCAGCTCACCAGAAAATGGTGAAGCAATCGGTCAGCCTCTTCCGTTTTCTGGAAAAGAAGCCCGGTCAATTGCTGTCACCCGTGTTCACTCCGCTGCTCGGTGCCTTGGATGAAGCCGCGAAGGCACTGTTGCACAAGAGACTTGGGACACACGTTCCCAGCACCAAGGACGAACAGCGCGAGTTCTTCAGAATCAATCCGGTCGATTTGCCAGCAAAGGCGGTGAAAGATTTTGAGCGCCGGGCCGACAATCTCAAACGAACGCTGGTGGATCATGGTGGTATGAGTCCAATCGGCCTGTTGCGGGAATGTCTTGAGTTTGCGAAGCAAACCAAAGAATGCCCAAGCCCCATTTTCGAATGTGTCCGGTCAAGCTTTCACACGGATGTC
>CAYQCZ010000136.1:0-7826 GCA_964415955.1 uncultured Verrucomicrobiota bacterium
ATGTAGCGCGGCAGGTCGGGGCGACGCTGCAGCATCTGCACCGGCGGACGCCAGGTCAAAACAGGCGAGGAATACGGCAACATCTACTACCACTTCTGCGCGGAATACCGATGGGAAAGCGGCGTACGCGGATACCTCTACACCCGGCATTTCGACAAGTGCTACAACGAGAATGCCGATGCCGCCTTCGGCACCAAGGGTGTGTATCGCGGTGAAAGCGGCAGCAAACGCCACATCATCACGGGTGAAAACCGCTGGCGCTGGCAGGGTCAAGTCAACAACGGCTACCAGACCGAGCACGATGAAATGTATGCGGGCATCCGAGCGGGCAATCCCGTCAATACCGGGGATCGATTCTGCTCCACCACCCTGGCCGCCATCATGGCGCGCATGGCCGCCTACACCGGCAAGGAGATCACCTGGGAGCAGGCGCTCAACTCCGTGGATGACACCTTCCCGAAAGACCTCAAGTGGGATTCCAAGATTCCCGTGGCACCCGTCGCCGTGCCGGGCGTGACGTTGTTCACTTGAAACGCTGAATCGATCAACAAGCCTCCCATGCTCAACTTGAATCCAATTCGTGACCGTCTCAGCGGACCATTTGCTCCGTTCGTGATCCATTTGTCAGATGGGCGGAAATTTGTCGTGCCGCACAGGGACTTCATAGCTGTTGGGAGAGGAGTGGTTTCAATTGTGGATCAGCGGGATTCCACACACACGGTTGATGCCCTGCACATTGTCAGCATCTCGGATATCCCGCGCAAACGTGCGAAGGCTTGATGCGGCCAGGCTGCAGTCTGCCCGGCATTTTCCATGAGGAAGTCACTTCCCATCGCCCTGACCATTGCCGGTTCTGACAGCGGCGGTGGTGCGGGCATCCAGGCGGACTTGAAGACCTTCGCCTCGCTTGGCACGCATGGGACTTCGGTCATCACCTGCCTCACTGCGCAAAACCCCAAGGCGGTGCTTGGTGTGCAGGCGGCCACTCCCGTCTTCGTGGGCCGCCAGCTTGAAGCGGTCTTTGCGGAGCTTCATCCAGCGGCCATCAAGACCGGCATGCTGTTCTCCGCGCCCATCATTCGTGAGGTGGCAAAGTTTCTCGCCAGTCACCGTCACATCCCGCTGGTGGTGGATCCCGTCATGGTCGCAACCAGTGGCGCGATGCTGCTGAAACCTTCTGCGCGCAGGTCGATGATGGAGGCCTTGTTTCCCCTGGCGGCGTTGATCACGCCCAATCTGGATGAAGCGGCAGTGATCGTGGGGCACACTCTTCGCACAGTGGAAGACCTGCGCAATGCAGCGCATGAAATGCACCGGCGTTTCGGTTGTGCCGTCCTCGCCAAGGGTGGTCATCTGCGCGGTTTGAAGGAGGCCGTGGACATCTTTTTTGACGGCACTGAGGAGTTGTTGTTGAGCGCGCCCATGGTGAAAGGCGTGTCCACCCATGGCACGGGCTGCGCGTATTCGGCGGCCATCACGGCGCATCTGGCACGGGGCGAATCCATGGCAAGAGCCGTCACGAAGGCCAAGGAATTCATCACGGCAGCCATCGCCGGACAGCAGCGGATTGGCAGGCATTCTGTGCTGAACTTCCAAATTGTTTGATCTCGCCACCATGCGCAGGGTCTGCTACTGAGCCGCTGATGGCCTTCTGGCGGTCGATGTTGTTGTGGGGGTGTATCCTCGCGAGTGGTGTTCCAGCGCGGAATTCTTCCGCCGGGGATGCCTCCGCTGCCTTGGTGACCTTCAAGGAGCCGCAATGGCAGGGATATGTGCTCGATGTCACGACGGTGTCAGGGGCGGCGCGAAAGGCTGGCGATGCGCCATGGATTGAGGCCCGGCAAACGTCCACGGGGCGCATGGTCTGGCTCGGTCATAGATTGGCCCTGCACCTGGATGCGCACGCGTCGCTTGAGCGGTTGCTGGAAGGCCGGCGCCTTGTCATGGCCCGTCATGTCGCTCCGGGACTCTTCATTCTCGATGCCGGAGATGCCGCGACTGCCGTGCGTGAAGCTTCAGACCTTTCCCGGATGCCGGGCGTGCTGGCCTGCCATCCGGTGATGCACAAACAACGCGCATTGCATGGACCTTACGCCCCGCCGCCTGCGGATCCATATTTCCCGCAGCAATGGAATCTGGAAAGCCGCGATGCGAACGGCGCATTGACGGGCGTGGATTTGAATGTCCGGTCCGCATGGCCCAGGACCACAGGACGAGGCGTGGTGATCGCGGTGGCGGACACCGGCATTGAGTTCAGCCATCCCGATTTGTCACCGCGGGCGGCCACGGGTTTTCACCGTGATTTCTTCAACGGCACGTCAGACCCATCTCCAGTGGGGGCCTCCGGCGAATTTGCCACGCACGGCACAAGCGTTGCCGGCCTGGCCGCGGCAGACGGCGAGAACCGATCAGGAATGATCGGCGTGGCACCCGGGGCCGGGCTGGCATCGTGGCGCATTTTCAGCAGTGGCGGACATCTGGCGAATCAGGAGCAGTTGATGGACATGTTTCAGGCCCATTCAAATGTGGTGGCCGTGCAAAACCATAGCTGGGGCGAGGATGGACTGGCGCTGGATGGTCCATCCGTGCTGGAACTGGCGGGCATCTCGAATGCCATCACGCTCGGCAGGGATGGACGGGGGGTCATCATGGTCCGTGCCGCCGGCAACGGACGTCTCTCCACGGCCAATGCCAATGACGATGCGTATGTGTCCGATCCAAGGGTGATCGCCGTTGCCGCCGCCATGCGAAACGGAAGGGCGGCCAGTTACAGCGAGCCTGGCGCCTGCGTGATGATTGCCGCCCCCGTGCATGATCACGATGGCAGCGGGTTGTTCACCACCGACCTCGTCGGCACCCGCGGCGTGAACCAGGTCAGCTTTATGCCACCCGATGAGACGTTGAATGATTTCAGGTTTGCCTCGCTTGGCTTCACAGGGACATCAGCAGCCGCGCCGCAAATCGCGGGTGTTGCGGCATTGATGTTGTCCGCGAATCCGAATCTCCACTGGCGTGATGTGCAGCAGATACTGATGCTTTCAGCGCGGCATGCGGACCTCGCCGATCCTGATCTGCGAACCAATGCTGCGGGCTTTGTCATCAGCCACAACGTGGGTTTTGGCATTCCGGATGCAGGTGAGGCCGTGCGCCTGGCTGAGACATGGGTGTCCCGTCCGCCACCATTGGAACGGAAGGTGACCAACAGCACCCCCGTCAGCATCAACGATGCCGGGGCACTTTTGCTTGTGAACGCGGACGGGCTGGAGGGACAGCTTTCCATTCCCGCTGCGCCCGGCACCGGCAGGCAGCCGCCGACCCCCTTTCCCGCCATACCGTTGGTCGATGTGGGCACCGCCAATGATCCGGTTTCCGTGGACCTGACCGGCAAAGGAGCCCTCATCCAGCGGGGCACAACCACCTTCTCCAACAAGGTGGCCAACGCTGCCGCGGCAGGGGCGGTGTTTGCCGTGGTTTACAACAACACGGAGGGCACCGCGAGCGCCCCCGGCGGAGAGCATCTTTTTCCCATGGCCGGGCTGGATTACTCACCCATTCCAGCCGTGTTCATCCGGCAGTCTGCGGGCGACTCGCTGGTCTCCCTGCTCAGCACCCAAGCCACAGCCACGGCCACCATGGGGGTGCAACGCAGCATTGTGTTCATGAATGTCGATGACAGCCTGCTTGTGGAACACGTTTCATTGCGCGTCACAACCGACCACCCTCAGCGGGGGGACCTGCGGATCACACTGACCTCACCACATGGCACGACCAGCGTCCTCCAGCATTACAACGCGGACACACAAGCCGGCCCCAATGGATGGACATATCACTCGGTGCGACACCTGGGGGAAAGCGCCGCCGGCACATGGTTCGTCGCGGTCAGTGACGCATTCCCCGGAAACTCGGGCGGCCTTCAGGAACTTGTGCTTTCAATTCGGGGCGTCCCCATCGTGGACACCGACCGCGACGGATTGGATGACGCGTGGGAACAGATGCACTTCTCCACGCTTGCACAGGGGCCGCGTGACGATGCGGATGGGGATGGATTCTCGAACGCGCGTGAACAACTCATGGGCACTTCGCCCGTGCTGGGAAACCGCCCGTTCCAGCTCGATCTGTCCGTCCTGCGCAATGGTCTGGTGCGGTTGAGCTGGCCCGGTCTGAACGCCGTCCCCTATCAGGTCAATGGCGGTCCCCTTCCGGATCAAATCCTGCCCACACTGACCAATCTTTCAGGACGCTTTCCCGAAACAGAGATCATTCTGAATGGGGCCGCCGCTCAAAACTTCTTCCGGGTGCTGCGGTCCGCCCCTTGAAGTCACAAGGACGGCACCCTGGCGGCTTCAACCAGCTTGTCCGCCAGATCCTGCCCGCTCCATTCATTGCCAAGGAAGATGTGGTGAATGCGTCCGCGCGTGTCTGTGACCACGGTGCGCAGGCGGTGGTTGAAGTTGATGCCTGTTTCATCGCGTGAAAACTCCACGCCGAACCGTTCCGTGATGTCGTCGATCTCAATGATGGCCCCTGTGGCAAAACTCCATGTGGCGAAGTCCGCCTTGTAGCGCCTGCCGTATTCCAGAAGCGTGGAAGGCGTGTCGAATTCCGGATCAAATGAAAGGCTGAGAAGATGCCAGTTCTTCGGAGCTTGAGGATTGGCCGAAAGGATTTTCTGGGCGTCGGCAAACCCCTTCGACATGCGCGGACAAAAATCAGGGAACGGACACCGGGTGAAGATGAACGTCGTCGCCACGGCCCTGCCCTTGAAATCCGCCATGCGAAAAGGCTTCGCCCATTGATTGGTGAGCGGGTAGTCGGGCAGCACATCGCCCACGGCGAGAGGTTCCACATTGCGGACCACCCGGACCCGCGGGATCGGCGCAGGCTTTTCCTCGCGACCGATGATCTGTATCTGATCCATCCACGCGGACAACTCCGTCACGCACAGACGGAACTGGATGATGTCCGAAGGTGAGACGCCGTTGAGGTCCGCCGGATCTTTCACCTTGATCGGCATGGTCATGGCCTCCATGTAACCCGGAATCTCCTCGTGGCGGATTCGTGCCGTGCGTCCGTCAGGCAGCACATCCAGCACCACCCCCTTGACGGTGTAGGTCTTCATGGCCTCGGCGGCCACCGGTGTGCTGTTCCCTGCCGGATCGGACGCTGGCTGATTTGGCGAACAGCCGGACGCAGCCAGCAGCAGCAAAGCGGCAAGGGAAAGTTGGGCGGGCTTCAACAAGTTCATCAATGGCATGTTAGACGAAGTGCGAAAGGAGTTCATCAGTCATGCCGCTTTTTTTATCGAGGCATGCCGTTTGACACCCTGGCGGACGGGCGAACACGATGGCGCTGCATGGCGGCGAGAGGCGGTATTGCATCGAGAAGCTGCAAATCAGAATGTCCAGGGCGACCAAAACGCCTGAAATGGGGCAAACGACTTGACGCTTCCATTTGTTGTGTGTTATCGCGATTGAAACCACTACCTGCTGTGGTCAGTTCATTTGTTCTATGCGATGCCCCAAGTGTGGATGCCAGGATGACAAGGTGATCGATTCCCGATCTTCTCGGGAGGGGTCCACCATCCGCAGGAGGCGGGAGTGCCTGAAATGCGAGCATCGTTTCACGACCTACGAGGAAATTGAACAGAAGGCTCTGGTGGTGGTCAAACGCGACGGAAGACGCGAGGCGTTCTCCAGGGAAAAACTGCTCAGCGGTGTGACACGCGCCTGCGAAAAGCGACCCGTTGGCCAGGAAGACCTGCGCGAACTCGTGGACCGTGTGGCACAGCAGATTTCTGACGAATATGATTCCGAAGTGCCATATCTGGCGGTGGGAGAGCGGGTGATGGAAGGGTTGCGGGTGTTGGATCAGGTGGCCTATGTGCGATACGCGAGTGTGTATCGTCGTTTTGATGAAGCCACGGACTTCGTTCACGCAGTCAAAAAACTGGAGGTCAAACATGATACAGCTACGATCCGATTGCCTGGTTTTTAAGCTGGCCAGCGGCGACGCCATTCCGTGCTCGGCTGAAATGGTCACCGTGGAGCTCATCGGTCCCGCTGTGGACCTGCTGGACCCCGAGGTTGTCCGCAATGCCGCCGCTTCCGTATTGCATTACTTCCGCCAGGAACTGGGCCGGTCCGAAGTGACCGTGGCGGAGTTTTCCGTCGCCCTCGAGAAGGTGCTGCGGAGCTTCGGGCTGAATGTGGTGAGCGAGGAGCAGGAACCGCGTCCACGAGTGGCCGAATCCGACCTTCGCAAACTTGCCGCCCGTTCCGAAAAGGGCTTCGAACTGGCCTTTTTCAGCCAGCTTCGAACCGAGATGCATTCCCTTCTCGAACAATCGCCACAGGTTCTTCGTTTCCGAAACCTGCGCGGTTGTGTGAAGCAGCTCGTTGGCGCGCGGCGTTGGACTGCGCGATGCCAGCAGCTGCATGACCAGATCGTTGACTACACCCGTGGCTGCTGGGGGTCCGAGGACAAGGCGGGGAAGTGCCTGCTGGTGCTCGAATAGCCAAAAGACGCCGCCACCGGTGCCGGACAGCGCACCCTTTGAAGGAACACATGCAGGCGAGCAAAACCCTTTTCCAAAAGATTGCCGACAGGGAGATTCCAGCAAGGATCATCTACGAGGATGATCAGGTTCTGGCCTTCCATGACGTCAATCCACAGGCGCCCGTGCATGTGTTGATCATCCCGAGGAAGCCCATTGCCCGCATTGCGCAGGCGGCAGCGGAGGATCAATCACTGCTCGGCCATTTGCTGCTCAAGGCCGCAGAGGTTGCCAGCCGGCTTGGATTGGGGGATTCCGGCTACCGGCTCGTGATCAACAACGGTCGTGATGGCGGTGAAACGGTGCCTCATCTGCACTGCCACATACTGGGCAGACGCCCCCTCTCCTGGCCCCCCGGGTGATGACGCCCCGCCCCCGGCTTCAACAGCAAAAGGCCGGACGAAACGTCCGGCCTTGATTCATTTCAAATGGATGCGGAGGAGATCAGGCCAGCCCGTTGAACCTGCCCGTGCTGTCGCCAAACCTCTGGATGGGTGTTCCCATCACATCAAGCATGGTAAGGAACACATTGGTGAGGGGCACCCGATCCACCTTGATGTGTCGTCCGGGCCGCAATGCGCCGCCGCCACGACCGGCTACAATGATGGGCAGGTTGTCATGACGATGGCGGTTGCCGTCGCTGATGCCGCTGCCCAGCATGATCAGGCAGTTGTCCAGCAGTGTGCCTTCCCCTTCCTTGATGGTTTTCAGGCGCTGGATGAAATAGCTGAACAGTGCGATGTGGTAAGCATCAATGCGCTGGATTTTGTTGATCCATTCCTGATCGCCCTTGTGATGCGAAAGATTGTGGTGCCCGTCTGAAATGCCAAGCTCATCCTTGTAATTCCGGTTGCTGCCGTCATGGGCGTTGAGGAAGGTCGCCACGCGTGTGGTGTCCGTCTGGAAGGCCAGCGCCATCAGGTCATACATCAGCTTGATGTGATCGCTGTTGCGCTTGGGGATGCCGGCAGGCTTGGCATATTGAGGCATTTCGGAGTTGAACTTCTCCGCCTTGCCAATGCTGGTTTCCAATTCGCGGATCGCTTCTAGGTATTCATCCAGTTTCCTGCGATCAGTGGCACCAAGGTTTTTTTGCAGGCGTCTGGCATCCTCCAGGGCAAAATCAAGGATGCTCTTGTCATATTGTTTGCGGAGGGCCTGGCTCTTCTTGTCCTCCGCCGCCGAGCCACTGCCGAACATGCGTTCAAACACCAGGCGGGGGTCATTCTCCGGCGCCAGCGGCACGGTTTCATTCCGCCACGCGAGATTGTAT
>CAYQCZ010000136.1:7836-9368 GCA_964415955.1 uncultured Verrucomicrobiota bacterium
AGCCGGAATCGCAGGAACCGGCCTGTCGGGCCTTGTCACAGCTCAGTTCCAGTGACGGCAGCTTGGTAAAACGCCCCACCTTGTTGGCGGCCACTTGATCCACGGAAACGCTGAGCTTGATGTCCGCTCCGGCCGTTTTTCGGGCCTGGACACCGGTCAGGAAGGTCGCGTTCGCACGGGCGTGGTCCCCGGCTCCGTCCCCGTTTGCAAACGCCTTTTCGTGCGCGAAACCGCTCAGCACCTGGATGTCATTCTTGACGGGTACAAGTGTCTTGAGTGTTTCGGGAAGATCAAAGTTTGCGCCCACAATCCTAGGGGTCCAGTGTTCCATGATGACACCGTTGGGTATGTAAACGAATGCCATCCGCTTGGGGGCGGTGCCTGATGCCGCCGCTGCACGGACGCCAGAGGGCATCATCGCCTCCAGCATGGGCAGCGCAATGGCCGTCCCCATGCCCCTCAGAAATGTCCTACGCGGTAGTTGCCAGTTTTTAGTCATGGTCACAGGTCTTGTTTTGATGTTGGTAACTTAGTTTTAATAGACGGGCCTGACAAGTGTTGCTTCAATTTTTCCTGCGGAAAAGGGGGCATGCGCGGAAACGCCGTCCGTCGGCGCGATTCACCGGCCCCCCTTGTTTCATTCTGCTATGGTTCCCAGAAGAACCGAGTTCGAGGCCCCCGTGGTTTGCGGAAGGTTTCCGGGCAGTTTGTTCCAGCGAAGCCATGCAAGGAGCGCAAAAGCGGCAGGCTCCACGCTTTTCAAGGGCCATCCCGCCTGTTCGCAGGTTCCAACCTTCAAGTTCATCTTCAACGCACTCATCTGACGATGGATGGCGCCCATCAATGCCGGGTTTGCGGCCCCGCCTCCGCACACGATCATTTCGTCCGGCAGGTCGGGCAGGTGGCGCAGGTAGTTGAGCGCGATGGATCGCGCTGTGAACTCGGTCAGCGTGGCCATTGCATCAACAGGCCTCGGTTGACGCCGCTTCATCACGGGCAGGATGGATCGGAAAAAAGCCTCGCCGAACATTTCCCGTCCAGTGCTCTTGGGCGGGCGTTTGAGGAAAAACGGGTGTTTCAGCCAGTCTCCGAGCAACGCCTCGCAGGGCGTGCCCTGACCGGCCATGCGACCATTCCGGTCCATGGAACTTCGTCCTTGGGTGAAATGCCTCGCAGCAAGGTCAATCAGAACATTCGCCGGTCCGGTGTCGAAGGACATCACATGCGGCGCAGGTTGGGAACCATCACCCGCGCGGCCTCCGGCCAGCGGCCTGTGAAGGATGCTGGTGACATTGCTGATGCCTCCGAGGTTGTGGACGCACACATGCCGGTCTGTCCGCCCGAATACGCGCACGTGAAACGCCGTGGCCAAAGGAGCGCCCTGCCCGCCCGCGGCCATGTCCGCAGCCCTGAAATTGCTGATGACTGGCACCTTTGCCCTGGCTGCAAGCCATGAGGGCTCGCCGATTTGAAGCGTGGCGGCGCGGCTTTTGTGCGGATGATGAAAAACTGTCTGGCCATGCAGACCGATC
>CAYQCZ010000137.1:0-9320 GCA_964415955.1 uncultured Verrucomicrobiota bacterium
ATCACACAGGCTGGAAGCCTGTGCCACGTGGGAAAAACATGAACATACTGAAGCATAGTTTGATTGCACTAGTGGCGCTGGCACTGGTTTCCAGTGCCTCCGCGCAAAAGGCGCTTTACCAGCAGGACTTTGAGAAATCCGAACCGGACTCCGTCCCCGACGAATTCCTGATTTCGGAGGGTGCGTTTGCCGTGAAGCAGGAGGACGGCAACAAATTCCTCGAACTGCCCGGCGCGCCCTTGGACAGCTTTGGGTTCTACTTCGGCCCCACTGAGAAGGAGAACATCGCCGTGTCCGCCCGTTTCATGGGCACCAGCAAGGGGCGTCTGCGTCCGACGTATGCGCTGAGCCTCGGCGCTGGCGGACAGTTCAAGCTGCGCATGGCCCCCGCCAAGAAAGCCGTCGAGCTTTACAAGGGCGAGGACGTCGTGGCGACAGTTGCCTACGACTGGCCCAGCGGCAAATGGATGATGATGCATCTCCAGATTCGCAAGGACGGTGCGAAATGGCAAATCGAGGGCAAGGCCTGGCCACAGGGCGAGCCTGAGCCCAAGCAATGGACCATCAGCCTGGAGCAAACCGAGGAGCCCATTGCAGGCCGGCCTGCGATCTGGGCCAGCCCGTATTCCGGCACGCCCATCCTGTTCGATGACATCAAGGTCACATCGATCGGGCAGTGAATCCTGCCGGGGCATGCGTGACCTGCCCGCGGCAGTTGTCGTGGCGTTTCTGCTGGCAGCGCCGGTATCTTCAAGCGGCCAGACGGTTCAAGCGGAGCTGATCATCCCACCCGCCGAGACTCATGTCATCGGCGACCCCATCCTGCTCTACTGGCGCTTCAAGAACACGGGCGGCGAACCGCTTGGATTCATGTGGGAAGGCTGCTGCCGGCTGAACGGGCGGTTGGCGGTTGAAATCGCCGGACAACCAGTGCCCCCCACCCCGCCTGGCGAAGCGCTGGCCCACATGTTTGCCAAGGCGGAGCGGCTTGATCCGGGCAGTGCACGTGATTTCGATACGCGCCTGAGCGACTGGGTGCGGCTGGAGCGCAGCGGCACGTATCAGCTCACCGGCCAATACACCGGCGTGCTGCCTTCCCAGCAACCGCAGGTGCCGCGCGGGTTGGGCTTGTGGCGTGATGCGGCCAGCACACCGCCTCTCCAGATCGAGTTGATCACACCCGTCGATTATCTCCAACAGAGGCCCGACCGGGAAAAGCGGCGTGGACTGGCCCTGAAATTGTCCGGGCCGGACAAGGTTCATTCTCTCCAACCTCCACCATTGAAGCTGGAAATCCGCAACGACTCACGACAACCCCAGAAACTGGCATGGCCGCAGTGCCTGGACCTCTGGGTGCTGGATTCGCAGGGCCTGCGCGTGCCCAACATAAGCACCGAAGTGGAATCGCCCTACGAGGACATGACGCTGATGCCTGGCACTGCCATCACCCGTGACATTCCATTCGGGCATGAGCGCTTCGAGGGACTGCCGTTTGGCGATTACCGGGTGTTCATTGACCTGCGTCCCGGCTCGAACACGGCACCACGGGTTCCATCCACAGCACGCCTCATGCGATGGGAACTGACAACGGATGACGCGGCCGCACTTGTGAATCATGCCTCACAGGGATCGGCGACCGGCCTGCGCAATCCTTCACTGAAACTGCTGCGTGTGCACGTGGCGGACATTGGCACGGCGCTGGCGACGGTTAAGGATTCCTTGAACAGTCCGAAGTCATTGGCACTCGCTGAAGAACTGGCACTCGCGGCCTGTCTGAAACCCGCTGCGCCGATACCCGGAACAGTGATCATCCCCATGAAGCTGCAGGCGGATGGAGCGTGGCAGATTGCCTCCAATGAGTTTGCTCGTTGCGCAAACAACGTCCGGGATGGCGGCACGAACCAGATACGCTCCATCCTCGCTGTGCGGCGTCATCTGGGGTGGCAGGTGGGGTTGGAATTGCGCGCCGTGTCAGACACAAAGCTGGCTTCACTGATGACGGCCGCTGCGGCCCTTGACGTATTCAAGAGCGATCTCTCGCAACCACCCCAACTGCACATCCAGCATGACGCATCTGCGGCTCCCTGCCGCATCACACCGCTTTCCACCCCTGCCCCAAAAGAGAAGGCGTTGATCATACTCAGGCTGAACGGGGGCGTTCAGATGGAGCACATGGATGCCTACGGTGCCATCAAACTGCTGCCGGACAAAGCGGCGCTTGAATCATTGATCACCTCCAATCCCGTCGCATTCGCACGCGCCACGGTTTCAGCCGATGGCGGGATGACCCTGGGCATGCTTCTCGATGTTCTTGATCCGCTGGTGCGGCGCGGCACCCAGCTCAACCTGCATGTAATACGATGATCGCGCGGTTTCTGCTTTCACAGCAGCCAGCCAGCGGTTAGCAATCCTGCGCATGACATCGCCGCTGACCAGCCGTGACCGAAAAGAACTGAAATCCAAGGCGCAACGCCTCGAAGCCGTCGTGAAGATCGGCAAGGCCGGCCTTTCCGAGCCTTTGCTCAAGAGCGTGGACCAGGCGCTGACGCACCAGAGGCTGATCAAGGTGAAATTCGACGAGCACAAGGAGCAAAAGCGCGAACTGGCACCGTTGCTGGCCGAAAAAACGGGCAGCGAACTGGTGACGTTGATCGGCAATGTGGCCGTGCTTTATCGCGAGCCCAGGAAAACCGAAGCAGCAGCAAACGAAAAGGTTTGAGCCGGAAGGGTCCTCCACCGATGAACACGATCACAGCCATCCGCATCGCAGCAATCATGGGTTTTCTTGCCGTTCTCCTGGGAGCCTTCGGTGCGCATGGGCTGGAGGACACCCTCAAGCAGCATGACCGGGTGGACACCTGGGAAACGGCCGTGTTCTACCACTTCATCCATGCGGTGATGCTCTACATTCTAGCGTCAGCGCAGACATTCCACCGCGGTGCGTGGTGGTGTTTCTTCATCGGCATCCTGATCTTCTCCGGCACGCTGTATGTGCTTTGCCTGACCAACATCCGCTGGCTGGGAGCGATCACACCAGTTGGTGGATTGAGCTTCATGGTCGGCTGGCTGTGGCTGGCACTGAAACCATCTTCAAACCGGCAAGTGCATCTTTGATGCCGAGCGAGTTGAATCGCGCTGCCTCCTTGTCAACCCAACAGCTTGGTGGCTAGATTACAGCATGAACGAGCTGGTATTCGAGGTGACTCAGGAGGACGACGGCGGCTTCTGCGCCGAATGCCTCTCGGAAAACATATTTACCCAGGGCGACACTTGGGAGTCGCTGCGCCAGCATGTCCAGGAAGCTGTGCGCGGTCACTACTTTGACCAGCCTGAAAAGGCCCCCCGCCACATCCGGCTTCATCTGGTCAGGGACGAACTGCTTGTCGGCAGATGAAACTACCCCGCGATCTCAGCGGTTACGAACTGGTGAAGGTTCTTTGCTGTAAATGGGGATACCGCCAAGTCCACCAAGAAGGCAGCCATGTCATCTTGCTGACAACGACACCCGCCCATCAACGCCTGTCCATACCCAATCACAACCCTTTGCGCATCGGCACGCTCAATGCGATCCTTCGCACCGTGGCTGCGCATAAGGGCATCGACCGACAGACACTCCTCGACTCACTTTGACAGGTGATGCTGCCCTGAGAGCCAAACCATCTTCAGCCTGACATCTGTGGGCATCGAATGCTGGAGGCTTTCTGCAACATCCAAAAATCAATCCACGATGACATGACTGAGACGCCAGCAAAGCGCCTCGTCTGGATGACGGCTTGCAGGGCTGGTTGTGCAGCCGCGGGTTGGATCATCGGTTTTGCAACCTACATGATCGCCATGATGATGACCGTTTACGATGGCATGACTTCGTTCATTCTCCAGCCCATCATGGGGGCCATTATCACCACGATCACCCTGGGCGCATGTCTGATCGTGGGGCTTGTCTTTCATATTCCACGCGTGGGGAGAATGTGGCGCAAGCTCTGGCCGGTCGCCCTATTGCTGGCCATTGGCAGCGTCCTGCTGATGTGCTTCGGCTCGACCTGGGGCATGGCGACGGTGTTTACAGATCCGGAAACAGGACAGCAAATCACCGGATTGCGGCCTGATGTGGGAATCAGCAGTTACGTCGTGCTGGTGTTTGCAATCGCCAACTGGCCGTTGAGCTTCAAACCGCCAGAAAAGTCCGTCTCCCCTGCCTCCGCAGCGGCGTAACGCCTCACCCAATCTTTTCCACACGCACACTGGCGTTGTAATCCGGCACGCCGCCCATGGTGTCCACGGCACCGCGATGTATGATGACGTTGCCCTCCGGCCACATGATTTGGAGGTTGCCACGCGCAATTGGAGCCAGGAACACCCTGCCCTCGTATCGCCCCAGTTCGTTCACCAATGCAATCCTGTCGCCGCCGATCAAGTGCAACGCAGATGCATCCTCCGGACTCATGAACACCGCATCGCGTGCGGCACCGGTCAAAGGATCAATCTCGTCGTAGATCAGCGTGTTGAACTGCTTGCCACGCCGGGTGGAGACGATGAACTGCCCTTCGGATGAAGCAACGGAAGGCGAATGAGCATTGCGCACGGCCTGCCCGGGCAACTCCACCACACGAAAATGCCCCTTGCCATCGGCTGTGGCAAACTGACCGTCTGCGCACAGGTGTGGCCCGCCATACTGGATGGCGTCGCCGGTTTTCTTGAGATGCTGCACACCGTCGTAGAACGGCACCACGCGCACGATCTCTTCGCGGATGGCCTCCGCTGTTTCGCATTTCAGAAGATGGGCGCGCTCGGGATAAGCCGCCCTGGCGATCTCCAGCAGGATGCGCCACTCGGCCTTTGCCTCTCCCACCTGGCGCGGAATCTCTGGGCTGAAGGCAATGCGCCGCTCAGTTGTGGTTTCGATGCCGCCACCCTCCTGTTCGTATCGCGTTTTCGCTGGCAGCAGCAAAACTTCCTCACCACGCCCTTGCGGATCGATGAACATCTGGTCGGTGAGAATGATGTCCTGATGCACGCGCAGGGGCACATTGGCCATGGCTTTGGCGACGTAATCAGGCTCGGGCAGCGTGCGAAGAAAGTTCCCGCCAAGGCAGTAGAACACATCGAGTTCACCGCGCGCACAGGCCTCGACCATTTCCGTGGTGGTGATGCCGGGTTTGTCCGGGATGGGAAATCCGTATTGACCGGACAATGCCGCGGCATTTTCAGGTGTGACGGGCTTGCCGCCGGGAAAGGCCGTGGAGTAAGCGCCCATTTCCGCGCCGCCCTGCACGCTGCTGTGACCACGGATGGGCATGAGTCCGTTCTTGTCACGTCCCACATAGCCACGCGCCAGGCCGAGATTGAGGATCATCGAAACGCCATCACCGCCGTAGGTGTGCTGGGTGATGCCCATGCTCCAGACCAGCACGGCGTTCTTTGCATCGCGAATCAGTGCGGCGAACTCCTCCATCACACGCCAGTTGAGGCCGCTGTGCTTTTCCAGCAGCGCCCAGTCGAGTGATTCCACATGCGCCCGCAGCTTGTCGCAATCCACCGTGTGCCGGTCAATCCACTCCTGGTTCTGCCAGCCGTTTTTGAACAAAACCTTCAGCACGCCGTAGAGAAAGGCGATGTCGCCGCCCTGCGTCACCGGAAACCAGTAATCCGCGATGTCCGTGCCGAACAACGCGCTGCTTGCCGTGCTGGGCACCCAGTAGCGTTTCATGCCGGGTTCCAGGTAGGGATTCACCATCACCACCTTCGTGCCAAGCCGCTTGGCCTCGTGCAGATACTTGGTGGTGACCGGCTGGTCATTGGCGGGATTCGCACCAAAGAAGATGATCAGGTCGGTGCCATACCAATCGGTGTAACTGCAGGTTGTTGCCGCCACGCCCAATGCGTATTTCATCGCGCCAGTCGATGGCGAATGGCAGAGGCGCGCGGCGTTGTCCACGTTGTTCGTGCCGAGGAAACGGGCGACTTTCTGGGCGACGTAATACACCTCGTTGGTCACACCGCGCGACGTCACGAAGAAGGCCGTCCGGCCGGGATCACTGGCGCGGATGCGTTGCGCGATGCGCTGACTGGCCTCATCCCATGAGATGCGCCGGAAACCCTTGTCGCCCTTGCATCGAAGCATCGGATAGGGCAGCCGCCCAAGTTCGCGGAGCTGGGCATTATCGAGCGATTTCAGGCCGGATACATCCGCGAGCAAACCGGCGTCCAGCGCAGGCATGGTGTTCAAGCGGAGCAGGTTCAGCCGTGTCATGCACAGGTGCGTGCCTTTGATGGTCCAGTCGTGCAGACCCGCCACACCCAGGGCACAGCCGTCGCACACCCCCCTGGAAATCACCTTCCAGGCATAGCCGAGATTGTCGCGGTTCTTCCAGACCACCTTGAGCATGTCACGGAAATGCTTGGGTTTGGTCAGGCCAACGCCAAAAGGGATGGCGGACTGAAGTTTCTCGAGGCCGGTTTTTTCGATGCGACAGCTCATGGACGTGCCTCCATGGAAACAGCGTCATCGGGCATCTGTCCAGCAAGGGCTGAAACTCTGCTTGCGCCTCCGCACTGCAGGTTCACTATGCCAATGGAAACCAATGCCCCCATGAAACGCACCCTGCTCCCCATCAGCCTGCTGGCTCTCGCCCTGTGTCACGGTGCCACCGCACAGGACAAGGCCGGACAGGGCTCCGGCAAACCCGCCCCGGACATCGCCAATTACAGATACGGAACGCATCAAAGGCATGTCTTCGACCTCTGGAAGGCAAAGTCGGACAAGCCCACACCGCTGGTGGTGTTCATTCATGGCGGAGGATTCCGCGCCGGAGACAAGGGCCAGGTGTCGGCGCAGATGTTGAAGCTTTGCCTGGACGCCGGAATCTCCGTGGCAGCCGTGAATTACCGCTTTTCGCCAGAAGTGCATTTCCCGGCACATTACATGGACTGCGCACGGGCGATCCAGACCCTGCGAGCCAAGGCAAAAGAGTGGAATCTCGATCTCAGACGCGTCGCGGCCACAGGCGGCTCCGCCGGCGCGGGCACATCGTTGTGGATCGGTTTTCACGACGACATGGCGGACAAGAACAGCAAAGATCCGATTGCACGGCAGTCCACCCGATTGACGTGCATGGCGGTGCTGGGCGCACAAAGCAGCTACGATCCACGGGTGATCAAGGAATGGGTTGGCGGGCGGGCGCATGAACATCCGGCACTGGAAGGCTTCTTTGGCATCACGGCGGACAACAAGAACTCGCCTGAGATCCTCAAACGCTTTGAAAACGCATCCGCAATCAATTACCTCTCGAAGGACGATCCGCCCGTGTGGATGTATTACACGGAAGGACCGGAACCAATGAAACCGACCGACCCGCCCGGTGCAGGCATTCATCACATCAACTTCGGCTTCAAGCTCAAGGAACGCATGGACAAGCTCGGCATCGAATGCGTGGTGCGCCATCGCAGTGATTTTCAGGGGCGCGGTTCGGATTCCACCGTTGAAATGGTGGACTTCTTCAAAAAGCACTTTGGCATGGCATCCAGTGGAAAGAAATGAACGCGCAACGATCATGACTCCGGGGTGTTTTCCTCTGGAGTTCAAAAAGAAGAAGCATGCCATGAAACGCACCACCCTCACGCTCCTTGCCATTGCATCAACTCTGACGGCATCCGCCGCGCAACACTGGCCGCAATGGCGCGGACCTCTGGCAAACGGCCTGGCACCTGATGCGACGCCACCACTGGAATGGAACGAGTCCAAGAACATCAAGTGGAAGGTCGCCATACCCGGCTCAGGCACCTCCACCCCGATCATCTGGGAGAACAAGATATTCCTGACGACTGCGATCAACACAGGCAAGCCCGGTGACGCAAAACCTGTCGCAGCCCGGTCGGTCTCACCCGCCGTGTTCGCCCAGCAACGTCCGGTGCCGCCACCCGGTCAGGATGGAAAAGGTGCACCACCTGGAGGCAAACGGCGCGGTTTCGGAGGCGGTGGATTCGGCGGTGGTGAAGCACCGAAGGAAATACACGACTTTGTGGTCATCTGCCTCGACCGCGCGACCGGCAGGACACTCTGGCAGAAAACCGTTCGCAGCGCCGTGCCCCACGAGGGACACCATCGCGATCATGGATTCGCCTCAAATTCGCCGGTGATCGACGGCCAGCACGTGTATGCCTTCTTTGGCTCTCGCGGGTTGTTCTGCCTCGACATGGAAGGCGCCGTGAAATGGGAGAAGGATCTCGGCGACATGCGCACCAAGAATTCCTTTGGTGAAGGCAGTTCGCCCGTGCTGCACGGCAACACGCTGGTGGTGAACTGGGATCACGAAGGCGACTCATTCATCGTGGCCATGGACAAGCGCACCGGCAAAGAACTCTGGCGCAAGCAACGTGACGAACGCACGTCATGGTCCACCCCGTTCGTCGTGGAGCACTCGGGCAAGGCCCAGGTGGTGGTGAATGCCACCGGCAAGGTCCGCTCCTACGATCTCGCCACTGGCGATGTTCTCTGGGAATGCGGCGGGCAGACGGACAACGCCATCCCCACGCCGGTGTCTGGGAACGGAAACGTCTATGTCATGAGCGGCTTTCGCGGCAGCACGTTGCACGCCATCAAGCTTGGACAAAGCGGCGATCTTGCCGACAAGGCGGAGGCCTTTGCATGGAAACACTCGGGTGGCACGCCGTATGTGCCGTCACCATTGCTCTACGGAAGCCGCCTCTACTTTCTCAAGGGCAACGACGCCATGATCTCCGCCTTCAATGCCAGGGACGGCAAGCCGTTGTTCACTGAGCACCGGCTGGAGGGCATCCGTGGTGCCTACGCCTCATTGGTGGGCGCTGCCGACAGGGTTTATGTCACCGGTCGCGACGGCGCAGTGGTGGTGCTGAAGGACTCGGACAAGCTGGAAGTGCTGGCCACCAACAAACTGGATGAAGGCATCGATGCCTCCCCTGCCCTCGTTGGCAATGAGTTGTTCCTGCGCGGCAAACTGCACCTGTATTGCATCGCCGGTCATTGAGCCCGCACTGAAACCGCACCGGAGCAGCAGCTGTCAGTGCCTCCTTCCGAGGAGTGAAACAATAAGGCCAACAACTGTCAGCAATGCGCCAACTCCCCAAATGCACGCGGCAAGCCAGCTCCGCTCACGCACTGACTCAAAAAAAATGTAAGCAAAGAACATTCCCAACAGGAGCTCCAAGCCGATACGAATGCGACCCTGATTGTCACTGAAAAATGATGGGGCAAGCCACCAAGCCACGCCTACAGCAGCTAGGACTGGCACAGTAACGAGCAAGGCCTTGATTACTGGGTCCAACCCCTTGGAGAATTTGCG
>CAYQCZ010000138.1:0-9280 GCA_964415955.1 uncultured Verrucomicrobiota bacterium
GGCGCACTGAACCGGAGCGGGAGGTGGCGCTGCTGCTGGCCCGGCTGAAACTGGACCTGCCGCCCCAACCACCCCCGCGAATCACGCCCGCCAAAGCAAACTGACAACGGGCAATGTAGTGGCGACCTTTGCCGCCGCTCACGTCAAAACCTCAACAAAACGCCCCCGCCCGTTTTGCGCAAAGCCCCAGTAGCGGAAGTCGGGTTAGCCATCTGCCGCAAGGGGCTGGCCAATTAGGCTGGCTTAAATCTCTTTTGAGACTCCCTCAAGCCCGCCCACGCCGCTTTTGCCACCGCAGTCTGGCTTTCCGCCTGGCCGTGCTTGGCCACACCCGGATGCCTTCCGGAGTTCTTGAATCTCCTGCCAGATGAAGGTTGTAGCCCAGCGGCAAAGAACGCGTGCAGTCACGCATCACACCCGGCCCCATGCACGAGGAAGCCAAGGCTGCCACACCCGCCACCAGGCCGCCTGCTGCCCACGTGTGAAAACGTCCCCGGTGATCCGGACTTGTGGCCGGTTCAATCGTGTCCGGCACACGGTCACCAATGCACGTTGCGGCGGTTGCCAACACCAGGCGGACAAGGTCCAATTGGAAGGGTTGCAAAGGCAGGCCCATGGCAACCCGGCCCGCTTCCGCCTCGTTGTATTCAGCGATCTGTGTCACCACGTTCACTAAGGCACCGACACAAACCGCATCTTTGAGATGTTCACGCGTTCTCATGGGCCAACTGCAAATGAGACGATTTGCTGGCGTCAAGCCTTGAATCAGCGCGCCGCAACACAACAAGCTGGTCCACGAGATCGCTGGCCTGATCCACGAGTTCCACCGCCTCGAATGAGTTTGCCCACCGCACGCGGTCAAGCACAGCCCGCAACTCCCGACTCACCTCTTGCACTTCCGTCATGGTCCCTGTGTAACACACCCCCCAACAAAAACGCCAGCCGGGTTTCCCTGGCTGGCGTTCCGTGGGCCTGCTCGTTCAGGCCGCGATGGCTTTCCTCCCCTGCCCTTTCCACACGTCCGAACTCGCGGCATGGATGGCATGGAAGTTCGCCTGCAAGGCCTCGAACAAGCGCCACATGGCATCACTCATGCCGGCAGCCACCCGATCATCCCCGTGGCAGTGGAAGGCCTGCTCCAGCAGCGCACAGCACGCCTCGTGCATCGCCCGCACTTCACGCACCAGCGGCTCCATGTCACTCACGGCGTCCAGGAGCCGCGCATGTGGCGTGTCCTGATCTCGTGTGGGTGAGCTGATCTGCCATGCCACCTTCCACGAGGCCTCCAGATCATCACAGACACGATTCCCAAGGTTCCACACACCCAAGGCGGTCTGTTCCATGTGTGTGTTCTCCGTGCAATCCTGGATCAGGAGCCCGTGCCAGAGGAACAAGGCGCGAACCTCCGCCACGAGCGTTTCGAGTTTCAGGATGTCGATTTCAACTGGCGGCGCGGGCGAAGGTGCAACCGTTGCACATTCGACCGGCTTTGCGGCCTGAGCGGCCTTGCCGGCGCGGGGTTGTGTTGTGGGGGGAACCGCGCTACCTTTTGCGCGGCCTGAGCTTTTGGTTTTCATGATTTGATCTCCGATGTTTGGGCCGTTCGCCTCTGGTGGTGTTCCTAGCACTGCCAGAGGCTTTTTGTTTGGCTTCCTCCTGCTCGACCCATTGAAGCAGACGGAGCGCAGTCTCGCCGCCTGGCTCGTGGGTGCCAGACAGCCATTCATGAATTCGCGGCGTGTCCACCCCCAAAAGGCGCGCCAGTTCGGACTTCCTGCCATACGGCCTGCAAGCCTTCCGAACACGCCTGAGAAGCTGGATCAACCGGGAACTCACGCGCAACTTATACGGAATACCGTATATCCCGGTCAAGCATCACTTCACGACAGCCACATCCGGCACGGCTGATTCCTTCGGGCGGTTCTCCTCGTGGAGCGGGCCAAGTTTGATGGCCGGATTTTCGAGCGATTCACGCAGCCAGGAGAGCTTCCGCAGCGTTTCCGCGTCGGGCTCCCAACCGGCAAACCGCCTGAAAAGATGATCACCAATGGTGGTCATTGCGCGAACAAACACCGCTTGAACCTCCGCCTGGCGCTTCCGCTTTGAGATGGCTGCATTGCCCAGCATCAACAGCCAGCGGTCCAGCATCGCGTTCAAGTAATTGGCCATCAGTTCCGGCCCGTCCACCTCGGAAAAGACAATGCGCGGGTGGTGGGTGAAGGTCTGGGCGATTTCCGCGTATCTTGGGGCAAGGAATGTGTCGTAAGCCTCAGTGAACCGCATGCCTTGGGGAATCGTTTTACACACGGGATCAGAGAGCAAATCCATGCACTGCCGCGCGAAAATCTTGATGATGTCATCACCCGAGCTGGCCATTTTGGCCGCCTTGAACATGGATACGAATTTCCCAGTCGCGAGCCATTCTTCACTGATGATGTAGTGACGGCAGAACCTCAACCCGACCTCCACAGGAATCGGCGTGCGGGCCAGCTCATAGTTCACCAGGGCAGTGCGGGTGATGCCAAGCCGGGATGCGCAGGCTTCCTGAGTCATGCCGACGAACTCCTCACGCATCCGCCTGAGCCGGTGACAGGCTTCGATCTCACGCTTCGGAAGAGGTTTCTTGCGCATGGGCAACTCCTAACAGATTTCCAGATGCGCGCAAATAATCATTGAACTGGACAACTATTTGTGTATCTTGAACTAATTATGGCAGTTTGCAACATGCAGAGAGGCAAGCGCACCGGCCTGATCAAAGCTGGTGCTGCCGCCCTCGGTTGCTCCCCTTCGCACCTGTATCGCGTTGTCGTCTCCAAGGAGAGGGAATCGCGTTCCCTCAGCGCCAGATTCGCCGTTTGGAAACGCGCCCAGTGCAAAGCCTCACCATCGCATTCCTGATCATGCCCACCAGCTCCACATCACCATCCGCCATTTCCCCCGGCGCATTTGAATCCAAGGTCGCCGCACTGGTCGCCAAGGGTTGGAAACGCCACGACGCGTGGGTTTGGTGCAAGGAACACCACCAGAAGGAATATGCGGCCATGTCCTCACGCAGCGCCGCCAATGAAGCCCCAGCAGGCACCACTGTCAGCCATGATGGCAGGACCATCACCAGCGAATGGCCGGTGCCAGGCTCCGTGCTGGCCGCGCTGGACCTCCCTTTGTCCGCAGAGCGTAACGATTACGAGGCCGCCCGGCTGGCGAAGGCCACCGCGCTTGCCGTGCCCACCGCCTGCCGTGCTGTGGAGGTCATCGTCCAGTATCAGCAACTCGAGCACGGCATGCAGTTCTCGAACGCATGGTCGAGTGCAGAGCAGCACTGCAAAGACCTGTTCGCATTGATCCGGCGCGATCTCCACTCCGCGCTGCCTGCTGGCGTGGAGGGCAGGTTCCCAGCCCCGGACCGCACTCTGCTCCGCATGGGGCTGCCACTGGATTGCACGTCTGAGCAGTTTTCCATCTACAGCATGGCGGACCGGCTCACGGTGAAGCCCGCAGACGCGGCGATCATCATCGTGCAGCTCGTGGCCTTTGGCAGGCACGGCGCCGGCATCGGCTGGCCAAAGGCCCGCGCCTTCCTCCTGAAGTTCGACACCGAGATCACAGCCGCACTCGCGCAACTGCCACAATGATTTCCTCCCCTTCACACTTTCCGCCGCCTGTTCCTGTTCATGTGTCAGGGGCGTTTGGGTGGGAGCCCGGTGGGACGGGACATTCAACCGGGCTCCCTTTCGATGTAACCAGCAGTTGAGCCAATGTTTATGGGGTCAAAAGCTTCAAATTTGGGGGCAGTCCATGCGCCACAGAATGACCCCTCTGTTGGTGGTTTGGGTTCCCTGGCAAGCTCCCGCCAGAAGAGACAGTCTGGCGGGAGCCCTTTGCTTTCCCCATGGCACCGCGAACACGTGGCCGTCCTCACTTCGATCTGCGAGCGCATCGCCGCCGCTGTGGCCCGTGGTGAAGCCCGCCCTCGCGTCATACGCCGCATGGCGGCCGCCCGCGATGGACGCCGGTATCGCTCCAAGCCCTCCAGGCGCTGGCGCTTGTCCTACCGCACCCTGCGGAGGCTCTATGTGCGCTGGGTTGGCCATGGTGGGAGCGCCTTTGCACTTGGCTATCGCCCACCGCGCAAGGTGCCTGGTGTGGTGAAGGAGACGCTCTGGCGTGTTCTGTTGAATTCACAGGCCACCACATGGACGGCGGCCTTCAAACTGCTCCCCCCGCGCCTTGCCGGTGTGCGCCCGTCCAGCGCCGCCCGCACTTTCACGCGCAAGCAGCGTCTCCTGGCACGCCGCCTGTTCAAGGCAAGGCGGGAATTAACCCGCGCTCAAGAGGCCCTCAAGGAGGTCTTGATTTGAAGCACTCACTGCCATTTGCCCACCGGCCCGGCCCGCCCGTCTGCAACATTCCCATCCGCACACGGCTGGTCAATGTGGAGGTTGCCGTGGCGGCGCTGGGCTGCAATGCGGATGGCCTTCACCATGCCATCGAGAGTGGGCAGATCGAGTGGGCATTCAATGTGGCATGCGATGCCGCAAGCCGCCGCCAGATCGCCGTCCTCAGTCGTTGCCTGGCACCCGGCTACTCCCCCGGAGACATCCCCAGCCTTGGGGCCGCCGTTGTGGAGGCCGTGCCATGGACCGCTGATCAACCCCTGGCACGCGTGGCCCTTGCGTGGTCCATTTCTGCCGACCACCTCGGAAAACTGCTGGCGGATGGCACCATACACGCCTCATCCCAAATGGCTGCACGCGGGCCTTACAGCAGCCCGCGCATCACATGTGAAAGCCTTCGCAGATTTCTGATCGAAAGGAGGATCATCTGATGGCCTCTGGATTCACATACGAGATAAAGACTTTAGCCGATCTCCAGGCCGCACAGCAATTCCGCGCAGAGCTGAAGGAGGAAGCTGCCGCGCTGGCCCAAGTGGGCCAGGCGAATGACGCCGTTGTTGAGAAGATCAAGGCGGTGGACGCGGCGATTGCCGCTCATACGCAGAGCACTTCGGAAGCCACGAAGGCCACCGACGCGGTGGCCAGTTCCACCAAGCGTGCCACCGATGCAACTGAGAAAAACACCGCCCAGACTGGCAAGGCCACGTCCGCCGCCAAGGATTTCAAGGATGGCCTTCGCGGGATCGCCTTCGAGGTGCCCGCCGTGGGTCGGGTGCTGGGCCTGTTGTCCTCGCCCATCTCAATGGGCTTTGCGGTCGCCAGCGTGGCCCTTGGTGCGTTCATCCAGCAGGTGCGTGAATACAAGGCACTGATCACGGATGATACCACGTTTGCCGACTTCGCCGCGAAGGCCAAAGCCAGCATGGCGGACATCGATGAAGCCGGTCAGGCGGCGGCCACTGCGTTTCAACGGTCCTTGCAGGCCATCAAGACGGAATCGCAGATCATCAGTGAAGCGTCTTCCGAGGTTGTGCAGGCATTGGATGCGCAACTGGAGCGCACCAACACGCTGATCGAAGCCCAGAAAAAGGGCGCGCTGCTTGCGGTGGAACGCAGCAGCATGACAGATGCAGAGAAGGCCATCGCCCGCGCACGCATCGAGGATGACACCGCCACGCGCCGCAGTGAGGCGCAGGCCGCGCGTGATGCGGAGCTGCTCAAGGAGAAGCAGGCGGAGCTGGACCAGTTGAAATCGAGGCAGTCCTCTGCACAAGCCGCCCTCGCCACGCTGGAGGATGAGCAAAACCGCCCGCGCCCCGCCCAAGACCTCTATGAAGGGGGCGATTTGTCCGGCCAGATGGAGATCCTCGGCCAGCTTAAGGACAAGCTGAAGACTGAGCAGGACGCATACAATGCGGACCTCGCCCGCCAGCGCAAAGGCGGTGAAGGGGGCTCGAATTTTGGCGGGATGCTGGCAGGCATGTTCATGAATGACGCCCGCCAAGCCAAGATCGCCGAGCTCGAGG
The DNA here is from genome assembly GCA_964415955.1 of uncultured Verrucomicrobiota bacterium. GTDB lineage: Bacteria > Verrucomicrobiota > Verrucomicrobiia > Limisphaerales > CAYQCZ01 > CAYQCZ01. The sequence continues at coordinate 5,921 of CAYQCZ010000138.1, forward strand.
CCAGCGTCGCCGCACAGATGGCGATCGTTAATGCAGCCAGGGCTGAGGCAACCCGCACAGGCGAGGAAAACAGGAAGCGGGCAGATGAAATCGAAGCCCTTCGCGGTGAGCTGAAGGATTTGGCAGCGCGTGTTCCCGCCAGTCAGCACTCCCTGCAAAGCCTGCGATCCAGAGTCCAGGCGGACACGGCCACACGCAATGCGGTAGATGCCATCGACCGCGCCGCGCGCGGTGCTGATCTCGCAGACGCCGAAGGGAACCGGGCGAAGGAGCTGGCCGGCGAGCTGGCCGCCCTCAAAAAGCTGCTGGGTGAAAACCCGGCTGCCATGTTCAAGACATCACAACTGCCCGCCACCGCCCAAGGCAGCTTTGACCGCGACACCATCAGCCGTGGAGAGCTGCTGGCTCACTTCCGCCGTGCCCATGGCGAGTATCTTGGCCTGACGGGCACAGATGAGCCCCGCCGCCCGCAGCCCACCACGGCAGAGCAGGAGCAGCAGATCGCAGATGCCCGCCGCATGCTCGCACGATTCCCCGGAGCCCAGCGCTTCACCCGCGATGAAGTTCCGCCGCTCCTGTTGCCCGATGAGGAAGGGGATGGCTTCGTAACCCGCAGTCAGATCACGAGCGGAATCAACCGCGTCCAGGGTGGTGTGGGCTTCCGGCCCACACGGCAGGGGCCACAGCTCGACTCCAGCCGCCCGGCGCTCACCGAGTCACAGATCAACCAGGCTGGCGTGGGGGCCGCGCAGGCAGTGGACAGGATGGGGGCCGCGTTCACTGCCGCCCTGGAGCGCGTCACCTCCATGGCCATCCAGCAGGAACGGAGGCTTCAAGCCGTGGAGTCACGGCAGCGTATCGGTGACGCCCAACTCCACAACGCCAGGAGCCGCTAGGAGCCATCACCACCATGAAACCACCCCGAGACACCAACCCCGCCCCAAACGTGGCTATTAAAGCCATTGAGAGCGAGTTTAAGACCAGTTCTGCAAGGGATTGAACATGCAAACCTTCACCGCAAGCCAGCTTTCGCAGATCAGGGTCACACACGACTGGCTGGAGACAGCCCTCACGGCCTACGGTGCATGCCTGGTGGAAAATCACGAATGGTTCATCGGTTCACGGTTGCTCTCTGCGGAGATTGACCGCGCCCTGGCCAACCTCAGCGAGTCCATGCTACCCAAGCTGGAATCCCTTCGCCGTCGAAAAGACGCATGGGATAAGGCGGATGCAAACCCGGCCAACGGGGACGGCATGATCCTCGCCCGCAAGCTCGCCGCCCTCGCGCAAGAATTGGACAAGGCCCACAATGAGGCCGCTGCCACGCTCGCCGGTATTCAGCCGGGCGAATTATTCGCAAACCCCGTCGCCCTCCTTGCCCATCTCGCCAGACTCTTGAACCAACCCACCCGCTAGCCATGCAACCCTTCATCATCAAACTCACCAAAGCCCAATCCGCCCGCCTGGCCGCCCTGCGTGACACGCTCGCCGCCACACGCACAGAGCTCGCACGCTTTGAGAGGGGGCTGGAAGAGGTGGCAGACGCCAGCGCGACACTGAACCATGAAATCGAGGAGCTGCTGAGCCGCCCGTGGACAGACCTGGCCGCCGCCCAGCAAATCTGCATCAAGCGCGCCCAGCTCGAAATGGTGACAGCAGCAGTGATTGATGACCGCAAAGCCCGGCTGCAACTGGTGCGGTTGCGTGATGCGGCCGATGCCGCCAGCGATGAAGCACGCACCATCATTGCTGAGATTGTGCGGCCCATCGGGGTCCAGCTCGAGGAAGATGCCGTCCGTGCCTTGCTGCCCATCAGTGGCAGCATGGAGGAGGCAACCGCCAGCGCCCGGCGGTCAGCGCCCGTGCAGGCTTTCAACCACTGGGTTTATACCACGCTGGGGCGTGAGAGCGGTCAGACCAAAGCCATTGAAGCCATGCTCGCTGGTGAGCCTGTCTGGTCCTTCACACCCGCCACCGCCGAAAACGAGGATTGAACATTGCACCCAGTGGAAACACCCACGCCCATCGCCGCCGAGTCGTTCCTGTCCGAACGCATCTGGATCATCATCCGCGTGCCGGATTTCCCGTGGTGTGCGCTGCATTTTCCCGAGGGCAATATCGCCGGTGTCACCATCCTGCGTGCCCTGCTGGAGGCGTCCCTGGCGGATGCCCTGCTGGCACCACCCATCAGCGGCGGCGAGCTCAATTCCTGCCTGATCATGCTCCAGGTGGCCCGGCCCGCCATCATTGCACCGCGCGTGGTGGAGTTGCTCGCGCATGCCGGGCTGGAAAAATTCGCCGTGGTGGCCGCATGGGATGCGCGGGAAGCCATCGTGCGGACGGTGCACCCGAACACAAACCACCAGCTCAAGCTGGAGCATCTGCACGCGTTCATGCAGGCGGCCATCGACAGTTTCACCACGCGATACAAATCGCATCAGAAGTGATCTTTCATCATGGGGTCCACCACCACATTCACCGCAACCGAGTTCGCCAGGGCGCTGGCAATTTCACGCGCCCGCGCCTGTGAACTGCTGGCCGGTGTGCCAGACTGCGGCGTGCGTCTGGTGAGTGGCAACCCCGCCCGCGTCTGGAGCCTGGACTCCCTGCCCGCTGAGCTCCGCGCACGGCTTGAAACGCAGGCCGCGAAGCAAGGTTTCCGTGATGCCATGCATCTGCTGGGCATCGCGCCTGCATCCACCCCCGCGATCCCTCTGGCCAAATACAGCACAGAGGACATTGAAGCCGCGCGCAAACTCCAGCTCGCCCAAGCCACGGCCTTGAAGGTCCGCAACCAAACAGGCATCGATCTTGGCCCCATCCTGGCACGCGACTACCGCGCCGCCTTTGGCCACAGCGTCACCACTCAACACGCGCTGGCTCTGTTCCGCCGCACACTGGAGCGGGCGGGTCGCAGCGAGGATTTCCAGCCGCTGGCCCTCTACCTGCCAGATCGCGCGCCCGCCACCAGCCAGACGGAAAGCCCCAAGCCTTCCGCACCTGCGGAGTTCGCAGGCCTGGCGGCCATGATCGGTGCCTTCACGAATCCAGCCCGCCCTGCCGCCAGTGAACAGCAGCTCTTGTGGGATGAAGCCTTCCTTGTCCTGTCTGAGAACGTGAACGCGGGAGACTCCACCGAGGCGCGCAAGTCGCGCCTGCTGGATTTCCTCACCACGCACGCACCCTTCCTTGCCTCGAATCGCAACAGCCTCCGCGTGATCTTCAATCGCCGCTGGCAGCGCTGGCAGGCCAGCGAAGGCAGCTTCGACGCGCTCACAGATGGCCGCAAAACCCGCGAGGCCGCGCCCTGCCCGCTCACTGAAACGGAGCGCACCTACTTCCTCTGGATCGCCGCGAAGT
>CAYQCZ010000139.1:0-9272 GCA_964415955.1 uncultured Verrucomicrobiota bacterium
CGAACACAAGGACAAGCCAGCCATTCTTGTCGGCCATCACAACCCTCATTTGCAGGAGGTGGAGAACAAGACCGGCCTCAAGGACACCGATAAACTGCTCGAAATCATCCGCCCGAGAAAGCAGGTCAAAGCCTACATCTTCGGCCACACCCACAACTGGGAGGTGAGGACGGACAACTCCGGCATTCACATGATCAACCTTCCGCCCGTGGCCTATGTCTTCAATGCGACGAGGCCGAATGGCTGGGTGGAGGCGGCATTGGACGGCAGAGGAGTCTCATTGACGCTTCATGCACTGGATGCGGCGCATCCCGAGGCCGGGCAGGTGAAACGGCTTGTGTGGCGTGAGGCATGAAGCGCCCAGATGCTGCCCTTCGGCTGCCGCACCCGGTCCAGTGCATTCGTTTCATTCTGGCCGGGCTCGTGCTTCTGGGCGCGACAGGATGCTACTATCCGCAGGCGGCACGTGGTCATTTGCAGCTGGTGCGCCTGCAGCAGCCGGTCGATCAGGTGATCGCCGATCAGGCCACTTCGCCGGAATTGCGTGGCAAGCTGGAACTGGTTCTCAGGCTTCGGGAGTTTGCCGGTGCCGAGCTGGAACTGCCTCCTGGCAGACATTACCTGAGCTATGCCGATCTCGGCCGTGAATACGTGGTGTGGAACGTCTTTGCCGCTCCGGAATTCTCCCTGGAATCCAAATCGTGGTGGTATCCATTCATCGGACGGCAGAAATACCGGGGGTTCTTCTGCGAGCAGGCCGCACAGGACTACGCTTCCAAACTCAGGGAAAAGGGATGGGATGTTTATGTCGGCGGCGTGGAGGCATATTCCACGCTGGGATGGTTTCGTGATCCGGTGTTGAGCACCTTCATCGAGCGCGATGAAGCCGCGCTGGCCGACCTGATTTTTCATGAACTGGCACACCAGAGGGTGTTCGTGCGAGGTGATACCGAATTCAATGAAGCGTTCGCAGTGACTGTGGCCAGGGAAGGGGTGCGCCGCTGGTTCGCAGCGCAGCAAAACACAGCCGCTTTCGAGCAATACGCCAGCCGTGAGGCAGGAGAACGCACAATGATCAGATTGATCCAGCAGACACGCCAGCAACTTGCGGACCTCTATGCCGGGAGCGCGAGGTTTTCGAGCGCGGAGATCAGAATGCACAAGCGGGAACTCATCCGTGAGTTTCTCAACCGGCGCAGCGAGGTGGTGTCGGCTTTTCCGGGGGGCGATCGTGTGGATTCATGGCAAACGACATCGGTCAACAACGCCCGATTGAACACCGTTTCACTTTACCATGATCTCGTGCCCGGATTCGAAAGACTCCTGAAACAATGCGATGGAGATTTGCAACGATTCTTCGATCAAGCAAAGGCACTGGGCGGGAAACCGAAGGCGACCCGACATGATCAATTGCGTGCGACCCTGGAGGCCGTGGAGTAACCGTTTTTTGTCCACATTTCAGACGTAATTGCTTCAGTCAGTTGGGTGGAAACAGCAGCATCAAACGTCTCGGCCTGCTCAATCAGGACGGGTGCGAATGCCAGCATCTGGCAGATCAAACCCTCCGGTGATGGTGGCTATTATGTTGTCGGCCAGTTCACGGCATTCAACGGTGTGCCAGCGCGGGGATTGGCCAAGCTCAAATTGAACACCGGTTCCACCCTTTTGCAGATTCTCAACCAACCGCAGTCGGTTACGGCTGCCATCGGTGCCACCGTTTCATTCAGCGTGGCCGCCAAAGGATCGGGCGCCTTGACGTTCAAATGGAAGAAGGGAAGCGAAGAGTTGCCCGGGCAGACAAGCCCAAGCCTGGTGCTGGGCGGAATTCAGGCTGAAAACGCAGGGATTTACTCTGTCGAGGTGCGCGATGGCTCTGGCATGGTTCAAAGCCAGTCCGCCCAGTTGACAATACAAGGCGCAGGGCAAACCTTTTCCCAATGGCTGGCCGACAAGGGGCTCACGGCAAGTGTGAATGACGGTCCCGGGCACGATCCGGACAATGACCAACTGCCCAACATCGGCGAGTTCGCCTTCGGCAGCCATCCAAACCAGGCGAATTCAAATCATCGTCCGATGGCATTCACCGTGAATGACGGCGGGACGCTTTACCCTGCGGTGCGTTATCAGCGGAACAAGCTGGCCACGGGTGTTACCATTGTTATCACTGCAGCGACCGATGTGGGGTTTGGGAGCCCGCTTGCAACCACGGTCATGCCTCCAGTGGATTTGGGAAGCAACCTGGAGCAAATTACGGTTCGCGCGAACACTGCCTTGTCTGGCGTTTCCAAAGTGTTCTTTCGTGTGCAGGTCTCGCAGCCATGACACTGAAACCCGGAGACGACAGCCCGGGATGACATGCTGATTGAGGCAATTGACAGCCTGGTTCACAGCTGGCACTGGCTCGTTCAAGGCAAATCTTGAGTTTCCACCTGCAACCGGCAGGGCGTTCCTTGCAGCCTGTCCGGAGTGATTCTATCCTGACCTTTCGCACAAATCGCGAAAACGCAGGCATGGCTGACAAATTCATTCGGATTGGCGGAGCGAGGGAACACAACCTCAAGAACCTTTCGTTGAGCATTCCACGTGACAAGCTGGTGGTCATCACCGGCTTGAGCGGGAGCGGCAAGTCATCGCTCGCGTTTGACACGCTCTACGCCGAGGGACAGCGCAAATACGTGGAGTCCTTGTCCTCTTATGCGCGCCAGTTCCTCGACCAGCTTCAGAAGCCGGAGGTGGATTACATCGAGGGCCTTTCACCCACCATCGCCATCGAGCAGCGTGGCAGCGGCAGCAGCCCGAGGTCCATCATCGCGACCACCACCGAGATCCATGATTATCTGCGCCTGCTGTATGCGCATGTCGGGCGGCCACATTGCCCGGAAAGCGGCCAGCCCATTTCCCACAAAACCACTTCAGACATCGTGGATGCCATCCTGGCGTTGCCCGAAAGAACCAAGGTGATGCTGCTTGCGCCTGTCGTGCAGGATCAGAAGGGCGAATTCCGCGATGTGATCGAGCGCCTCGCCCGCGAGGGCTTTGTGCGTGCGCGTGTGGATGGTGAACTTGTGGAACTGGCCGCCAACACACGCATCAAGCTTGATGCAAAACTGAAGCACACCATCGAGGTCATCGTGGACAGGCTCGTCATTGATGACAAAGTCCGCGTGAGATTGAGCGACTCGGTGGAAACCGCCCTCAAATGGGGTGATGGGCACCTGATCACGCTGCACCAGCTTCCATCCGAAACCCCTTCAAACGCCTGGGTGCAGACGCATCATTCAAACCGCATGTTCAGTCCGGCCACGGGCAGGAGCTACGATGTGCCCACACCCAAGCATTTTTCGTTTAACTCCCCGATGGGAGCCTGTCCGGTGTGCCATGGTCTTGGGCAAAAAATGGTTTTTGATCCTGAATTGATCGTGCCTGATCCTGAGAAATCGTTGGAAAAAGGCGCCGTCCTTCCATGGCGTCGCGGCGGCAAGAGGATGATTGTTTATTACAAATCCATGCTGAAGGCGATGGCTTCTCATTACGGCGTCGATTTGGAATCTCCCTACCGGATGCTTCCCGAGGATTTCCGTCATGTGCTGATGCATGGGACTGGTGACGTGGAGGTCGATTTCACCTTCTGGCGGGCTGGAAAGGCCTCAAAGATCACACGCCCGTTTGAAGGGGTGCTGCCCAACCTGGCCCGCTTGTATGCCGAAAGTGAAAGCGAATTCACGAGAAACAGGCTCAAAGCCTTCATGTCGGCCCGGCACTGTGATGCCTGTGGCGGCCGGAGACTCAGGCCTGAAGTGCTCGCTGTGACATTGTCCTGCACAACAAACGTCCGCGTCGATGCTGCAACAAGCAGCGTGGTTCCAGGATTGTCCATCATGGATTTCTGCGCATTGCCCGTGGATCAGGCCGATGCGTTCCTTGCTGCGATCCAGCTCAATGAGTTCGAACAAAAGATTGCCGGGGAGTTGATCAAGGAGATTCGAGCACGGCTTGGTTTTCTCAGAAATGTTGGACTGGGCTATCTGACACTGGACCGCGAAAGCGGCACGCTCAGCGGCGGCGAGGCGCAGCGCATCCGGCTGGCGACTCAGATCGGCGCAGGGTTGGTGGGCGTCCTTTACATCCTTGACGAACCCAGCATCGGATTGCATCAGCGGGACAACGAACGGCTGTTGAAAACACTGGAGGAACTGCGGGATCTGGGCAATTCCGTAATCGTGGTCGAGCACGACGAGGATACGATTCGTCGCGCCGATCATGTGATTGATCTCGGCCCGGGTGCGGGCGTGCATGGAGGGGAAATCGTCGCATCCGGCACCGTTGAAGACATCCTCAAAAGCCCCCGATCGCTGACAGGGAGGTATCTCAGCGGAGAATTGACCGTGCCCATCCCCCGGAAGCGCATCCGTCCGCTGGGAGAGCGTGGCTGGCTGGAAGTTGTGGGCGCGCAGGAGAACAATCTCAAAAACGTGGACGCCCGCATACCGCTGGGTGCTTTGACATGCGTCACGGGCGTCAGCGGATCGGGCAAAAGCACACTCATCATTGACACGTTGCAACGGGCGCTTTTTCGCAAGTTTCACGGTTCCAAGGAGCGGCCTGGCACTCATGCCGCCATTCTTGGAGTTGAACACCTGGACAAGGTCATCGTCATTGATCAGACACCGATTGGACGGACACCAAGAAGCAATCCGGCCACCTACACCGGGATGTTCAACCATATCCGTTCCTTGTTCTCACAGCTGCCTGCCGCCCGCGTGCGTGGTTACGACGCGGGCCGTTTCAGTTTCAACGTCAAGGGTGGGCGGTGCGAGAAATGCCAGGGTGACGGTGTGCTGCAGATTGAAATGCATTTCCTGCCCGCCGTGTATGTCACCTGCCAGTCCTGCAATGGAAGGCGCTACAATCGTGAAACCCTAGAAATTACCTACAAGGGCCTGAACATCGCCGATGTGCTGGACTTGACCGTGGATGAGGCGGTGGGCTTTTTCCGCGCGGTGCCCCAGTTGCTGGACGTGTGCCAGGTGCTGGCCGAAGTGGGCCTGGGTTATCTGCGGCTTGGACAACAGGCCACAACGCTCTCGGGAGGCGAGGCCCAGCGCGTCAAGCTCGCTTCCGAACTCAGCCGCAAGCAAACCGGACAGACACTCTACATCCTGGATGAGCCGACGACCGGGCTGCACTTTCACGATGTCGCCAAGCTGTTGGAAGTGCTCTTCAAACTCCGGAGTCACGGCAACACGCTCGTTGTGATCGAACACAATCTGGATGTCATCAAGTGCGCGGACTGGATCATCGACATGGGGCCGGAAGGCGGTGTTGGGGGAGGGAACATCGTCGCCATGGGCGCTCCGGAGGTCGTGGCTCGGAACCAGGAGAGCAGGACTGGCGCATATTTGAAGCGCTTGCTGAAATAGTTTTCATCCGTCAGCGGTTGCATGGCGCAGGGCAGGGGAATAGGCTCCTTCACAACCACGCATGAAAACATTCACATCCGCCCTCGTCATCGGTCTGGTTGCTGCAATTTCGATTCAGGCAGCGGATGGAGACGGCTTTGTGCCCCTGTTCAACGGACGTGATCTGACGGGATGGATCCCCTCCAATGTCGCCCCCGAAACATTCAGTGTGCGCGATGGCATCATCGTCTCCACCGGCAAGCCCACAGGCATCATGCACACGGAGCGCATGTATGAGAACTTCATCATCGAACTTGAATGGCGGCACATGAAGCCTGCCGGAAATGCGGGCCTGTTCCTCTGGGGCGATCCGGTCACTTCACCAGGCGTGCCATTCTCGCGGGGCATCGAGGTTCAGATTCTTGAAAACGCGTATGGGGAGGGCAGTCCGAAGCGCAATGTCGCATTCACTTCCCACGGCGACATATTCCCCATCCATGGCGCGACCATGAAACCCCACTCCAAACACACCGGCAGCCGGAGCCTGCCACTGGAACATCGCTCCAATCCATCGCCCGAATGGAACCACTACCGCGTTGTCGCCACGAATGGAACCGTGCGGCTGAGCGTCAACGGCAAGGAAGTCACGGTGGGCACCGACTGTTCCCCGCGGAAGGGCTACATCTGCCTCGAAAGCGAAGGCAGCGAATGTCATTTCCGCAACATCCGCATCAAGGAACTGCCCTCCACCGATGTGCCGCCTGCACACACAGCCCGTGCTTACGAGGGGTTCAAGTCCATCTACTCCGGCGTGGATCTGCGTGGATGGAGGATGCCCGCTGGACATGAAGGGCATTGGACATCGCAGGACTGGATTTTGAATTACGACGGAAAGAGCGCCGCGGAGGACAAGCATCTGTGGACTGAGAAGGAATACGGAAATTTTGAAATGATCGTGGACTGGCGGCTGCCCATGAAGCCGGTGCAGAAGCCGCTTCAGGTCATTCTCCCGAATGGAGACGATGCCCTGGATGCTGATGGCGGAAAGATGACGGTGGAGGTTCCATTCGCCGGTGACAGTGGACTCTATCTTCGCGGGTCATCCAAAGCCCAGGTCAACATCACCTGCAAACCCGTCGGGTCTGGCGAGGTCTATGGCTACCGGGTGGATAAATCACTGCCCGCGGATGTGCGTGCGGCAGTGACGCCTCGAATCAAGGCGGACAAACCGCCGGGACAATGGAACCGTTTCCACATAACTTTGAAGGGCGAGTTTCTGACGGTCGTTCTGAACGGCCAGACGGTCATTGAGAACGCCCGGCTTCCTGGGCTGCCCGGAAGGGGACCCATCGCCTTGCAGCATCACGGTGATCCCGTGCAGTTCGCCAACCTCTACATCAAGGAGCTTCCGTAAGCCACTGCCCGCCGCCGCTTCACAGCTTGCGAGGATCAATCTTCAGCGCCATGTCACGCGGGGCTTCAGCAACCGCACGTTTGACATCCTGCACGAACTGACGGACATCGCCTTCCTGGGTGTCCCAGGCACACATCAAACGCGAACCGCCCTGTCCGATGAAGGTGTAAAACTTCCACCCGTCGGATCGCAGCGACGCGATCAACCAAGGGGGAAATTCGACGAACACGGCATTGGCCTGGCGCGGAAACATGATGCGCACCTCCGGCAATGCCGCCAGTTCATCATGCAGCAGCGCCGCCATTGCATTCGCGTGGGCCGCGTGCCTCAACCATGCGCCATCCGCAAGCATGCCCACCCAGGGCGCGCTCAGGTAGCGCATCTTGGAGGCCAGTTGACCCGCCTGCTTGCACCGGTAGTCAAACTCATGGGCCAGCTCCCGGTTGAAGAACACCACGGCATCGCCCACAGCCGCACCATTCTTGGTGCCGCCAAGGCAGAGCACATCCACGCCTGCCTGCCATGTGATCTCCTTGGGCTTGCAGTTCAACGACGCCACGGCATTGGCAAAGCGCGCACCATCCATGTGGATATGAAGTCCAAGCGACTTCGCCTTTGCCCAGATGGCCTTGAGTTCATCAACCGAATACACAGTCCCAAGCTCGGTGGACTGGGTGACGCTGACGGCGCGCGGCTTGGGGTAATGAATGTCCGTGCGTTTCTTCACCATGCGCTCGATGTCCGCCGGGGCGATCTTTCCATTCGGACCTGGAATCAGCAGAACCTTGGTGCCGTTTGAAAAAAACTCGGGCGCGCCGCATTCATCAGATTCGATGTGGGCGGTTTCGTGGCAGAGGATGCTGTGGTAGGACTGGCACAGGGTGGCGAGCGAGAGTGAATTGGCCGCGGTGCCGTTGAACACGAAGAACACCTCGCAGTCGGTTTCAAACACATCGCGAATCAGATCGGCTGCGCGCTCCGTCCAGATGTCATCGCCATAGCCGGGCACGTGTCCGGCGTTGGCCTCCTGCATGGACTGCCAAGCCTCCGGGCAGATGCCTGCGTAGTTGTCACTGGCGAAATGGCGTTGCTTGGGTTGCATGCGCGGCATTTCTGCCAAAGTCGGCGCTTTGAAACACGCTTTTTTGTGGGGCATCGAAGTCTTGAACCGGGCCGGTTTCCGATGCCGGCCGGCGTTATGACTGCGTTTGCAGTTCTGCGAGCACCTCCGGATCACGCACATCCACCCAGCGCCCCTCGATCTTCAGCCCTGCAATGCGCCTGCCCGTCCGCATCATGGCGATGATGGCGTCCGTGAGTTCATATTCGCCCCGGGGGGATTTCTGGAGCCTGGCAGTGAACTCGAAGAGAAACGGACGGAAGATGTAAATGCCTGCGTTATACCAGACCGGTTCGCCGGTTCGCAGCCAGCCTTCGTTGCGCAATTGCTCGATCTGCGCCGGGCTGGGTTTTTCGATGAGGCGCTTGAGACAAAACTTTTCATCAAAAAAATTCAATCCGCCCTTGGTGACATCCTGGCCCTCGGTGACGGTGATCAAGGCGGAGAATTCCCCTTCACGCCACCGCGCGAGCATGGACTTGTAGGTTTCCGGCTTCACCAGGATGTCACCGTAGGTCAGCAGAAAACTGTCGTTGCCCACGAAGCCGCGCGCCAGTTCGGGCGCCTTCCCGGTGCCATCCTGAACCTCCTGCCGCGCATATTGGACACTCACCCCAAAGCGGCTTCCGTCACCGAAATGATCCTCCACCACGTCGGCACGCCAGCCTGTAATGATGCAGAAATCCCTGATGCCGGAGTCTCGCAACCCGTCGATGATATGCTCCAGGATGGGTCTTCCCTGCACCCGCAGCATCGGCTTGGGAACCTCACTGGTGAGATCCTTCATGCGCGTGCCTTTTCCAGCGGCCAGGATGACGGCTTTCATCGGATAGGGTCTCGCTCAACAAGTGGACGGCAAGTGAAGAACCGCGCTTACGCACCGAACTTGTCGAACATCTTGGCGTTTGCCTGCATGAGGCGCATCAGATACTTCGCTTCAAACACCCCCAGGGAGCCAAGGTTCGCACCAGTCTCGGTGAACCTGTCCAGTTTGTCCGTCCCGCTGCAGGCACTGTGCAGCAACACGGGCTGAGGATGCCACGAATGGCTCTTCATGGGGCAGGGGGTGGAATGGTCGCCGGTGATCGCGAGAACATCGGGCTTCTTTGCAAGCAGGATGGGGAGCGCCGCATCAAAGTCCTCGATGGCCTTGCGCTTGGCTTCGAAGCTGCCGTCTTCACCAGCCTTGTCCGTGTATTTGTAGTGGATGAAGAAGAAGTCGTAGTTGTCGTATTCGGCCACGCAGCGTTCAAACTGCTCGGCGATCGTGGATGGACCTTCGATTTTTTCCATGCCGACCAGTTGCGCGAGCCCCTTATACATCGGATACACCGCGAGC
>CAYQCZ010000140.1:0-9246 GCA_964415955.1 uncultured Verrucomicrobiota bacterium
GATGTAAATACATTGTACAGACAATTCTCGCAAAAAGTGCAGTACAGGCTCTAGTTTACAGGCATCTCAGAAGCTCATTTCACCGCCTTGGGCACGATGCGTTCGGCCAGCACGGCCATCGCCTCTTGAAGGGCTGTCTTGGCGGCGATCTGCTCGGAGAGATGCACGGCCATGCCGGTCTGGCGGTCGATGGCGATGGCCCTGCCGGTGGGCTTGTCGATGACCTTGATTTCGATGCGTGCCTGGCAGGAGATGAGATTGCCCTTGCGCATGCCGTAGGTGCTGAAGGCTTCGCCGACAAATTCGACATCCGCCTTTTCAGTGGATTTGTCGGTCAACACCGTGAATCCGCATTCAGTCAGAATCAGGCCAAGCTCCGTTTCGGCGGCGGGATCGGAAGCGGGTGCTCCGTAGTGTCGCTCGGGAATGGAGATTCTCACCTTCGGTCGTTTGGCGTCTTTGAGCGCCTGCTTCATGGTGGCGATGCGTTCCTCCTGCGTCCGCACCTTGGCGACAAGGGTGTCCGCCTTTTCGGTGACGGTTTTGCCGATCTTCTCCGCGAGCTGGGTGGCGAGGTCTGACATGCTGCTGTCGGTCGGCCCTTTCACGACTTCGCCATAGACGCGGCTGGTTTCGCTGGAGATGACCTTCGCCACCACGAGCAGTTCCTTGCCGGCCTTGAAGATGCGGCCTGTCACCAGCACCTTTGCTCCGGTCAATTGCCCGACTTTCGCCGCCGTGTCCGATGAGACGGTGCCGGAAAGGCTGAGCTCGGCTTCGCTCAGGGATTTGGCGAGTTCGGCGCGCTCGACGGTGATCAACTGTGGTTGGGCGGAGAGCAGGGCGGTGGTGAGTGTGGCCATCTGCGCCCCTGCATCGCCCAGGTCGGTCTCCTTGCACTCGAAGTCGAGCACGGCGACGGTGAGAACGGGGGCGTCAGCCACGGCGATGGTGGCGTGCGCCATGAGCAACGATGCGAGGATGGGAGCCAGATGGTTTTTCATGGAGGTTGTGGGATTGACGGGAGAGTTCATGGTTCAGAAGCGGCGGGCAATGTCATTCGGTTGTGTTGGACGGCATAATTGGCAAGCCAGACCAGGGAAAGCTGCGCTTCGGGAGAATGCTCCAGATTGGCCAGCAGGGCGGAGGGGGCCTTCACAATCGTGGCCCGGCCATCGTGGACGGTATATGCCATGGGCGGTTCTCCGGTGCGACGCTTGTCCGGTGTTTGAAACCAGACAAGCGCCATCCCCCGTTCCCTGGCGGTCCGCCCAAGTCTGCTGGCAAAAAAGTCCATTTCCTGCCCCGGCTCGTTTTCTGGCAGAATAATCGCAAGACGTCCTCGGAATGCCTCCGGATGGCCGCCGACGGTGAGTTCTTCGAAGTCCATTTCTTGGGCGCGCAGCAGCGGCTTCAACCGGTCGCCGGGATCGAATACGGCAAGCGGGCGTTGTCCTCCGGCATGGACCAAGTCCTGAAGCAAGCGTGTCGGGTGAACCGTGAAGTCCGTATGCGCCAGTGTCTTCCCGGTGTCATCCATCCAGAACAGCCGGAACGAAGTCTCCGCTTCCACCTTGGGCAGGGTGAGGGTGATGTGTTCCATTACGGTCTGGCCGGCGAGCACGGTCAGCTTTTTCCAGGCGGTTGTCTTGCCGATGGGTGCCATGGTCTCTGACGCGGATTGGTAAAGCCGCACTGAGATGGCTTTCTCGACTGCACTGGTCGCAGTGTTGTGAATGTTGATCTTCAAGGCGCGATTTCCGTCACCAAAGACTGCCTGCGGCGGCTCCGTTGCCAGCCATTCGAGGTCCGCGATGGCGGTGATCGGCAATAATGTCAGGGAGATGAGCAAACCCTTCATGAACGCGCGCCTCCAAGCGTCCGTGCATGGACCTCGATGCCGTCCGTTTCGGGTGTCAGCGACTTTGATCCCACCCAGACAGATGATTGGCCGGAGACGATCACCTCGCCATCGGCACCGTGGAGCACTTCAAACACCTCGCCATTCATCCGGATTTGCTGCCCGCTGAAGGTGATGCAGGTCAGGCATTTCCCCGCCTTGCAGATGTTCACAACCAGCGGCGGCGACTGCGGCACGGAAGCCTGCTCCGACAACACCAGCCGCACCTGGCTGTTCTCCACGATGATGGCTTCCAGCCGCCCGGGGAACATGCCGATGACTTCGTTGAAGATGCGTTGTTCCGCAGTCATCTGCGCCAGTGCGCCAGGTGCAGGAGCCGCATCTCCGCTTCGCTGGCGTCCCATCATGAAACCAATCACCAGACACACCGTCGCAATTCCCAGACCCCAGGCCCATCCCCATGCCGGAGGCTGGCTGCGATGCGGAATGCCACCATCCCGCGCTGCCCTGCGCGCCACTTCATGCGGGAAATCCTGCCAGTAATCCGCTGGACGCCCGGGCACGCGGGCCTTGCGCAGCATGTCGTTGAGTTCGGAATCGTTCATGGGATCAGGTGCCATGTGTGCGTGAAAGCAACCGCTTCAGTTTGTTGCGGGCAGCAAACAGCCTCCACGACACCGTCGTCTCCGAGCAGCCCAGCACCTTCGCAGCTTCGCCGTGGGACAGCCCGTCATAGGTGGTGAGAATCACGGCTGCACGTTGCCTGGCAGGCAGCTTGAGCAACGCCGCCTGAATGCGATTCGTGAGTTCGCCATCTTCCGCCTCAGGTGATTCGCAGGAAATTGCAGGCGATTCATGCGCCCATTGTTCCTGCAAACGGGTGCGTCTTGAGGCTGCCTGGCGCCAGTTCAGGCATGTGTTCAAGCAGATTCGGTAAAGCCACGAGGAAAACTTCGATTTCTGCTCGAATTGTTCCATGCGGCGATACGCCTGGAGGAACACTTCCTGCGAAATGTCCGCCGCATCGTGCAGCGAGCCGCTCATACGGTATGCAAGAGAATCGATCATGCGCTGATATCGCCTGACCAACGCCTCGAAGGCCTCCAGGTCGCCCTGCTGGCATCGCCGAACCCATTCTGTTTCCTCACCCTGATCGGACATGCGGTGGTCTTTGGTGGGTAGGACAATCCTTCCTGGCTGATCCTTTGAAAAAACTTCCACCCCCCGCTTTGCGTCCCGCCACGCAGGTGCCCGCTGATCGTTCATGTCCAGTCTGTTGGCATTTTCCGTGCCAACTGCCGGGGGGAAAATTACCGGGTCTTCACCGGCTCAGGTTCGGCCGGGCCTGCGTAGGGATACAGGCCCCTGGCGTTGACCTTGCGGCGGAAGATGGTGTCGGCGCAGGTGACGTAGAGGTATTCGCCGTTGGGGCCGCCGATGTTCACGCTGGTCATGCCCTTGTCCGAGGGCTTGGGCAGCAGGCCGCATTCGCGTCCGGTGGGGTCGAACACCTGCACGCCCATGGCGGAGGAGACATACCAGCGGCCCTGGGCATCACAGGACATGCCGTCACCGCGCGAGACGGTCTGATACACGGGCGTCCGGCCATCCGGGCTGGTGGCCTTCGGGTCCACTTCGGTGCGCAAGGTCATGTAAGGCGCCTTCGCGCTCAATGAGCCGTCGGCCTCGATCCGAAACGTCCATACGTTGCGTCCACGTGAATCCGACACGGCCAGCGTGCCTTGATCAGGGGAAAGGGCGATGCCATTGGGCGCGGTGATGCCTTCGTCCACGACACGTTTCTCACCGGTCTTGGGGTTCACAAACCACACGGCCTTCTTGCCGGTTTCGGTGAAGTAGATGTGGCCCTTGTGGGTGACGACGAGGTCGTTGGGTTTGACGCCATCGACAATGGTTTTCACCGCTCCGGATTTGGGATCGATGCTGAGAACGCGGTTCTGTGCGCCCTGGCAGGCATAGAACAGGCCGTCGGGGCCGAGCTTCGCGCCGCTGACGGATTCAGGGGAAACTTGAGTGCGTTTGCCATTTGGAGCGATGCGATACAGCCCCGCCTTGTCGCCGCGCATGTCGCAGAAATAGAAGTTGCCCTCCTTGTCGCTGGAAGGCGCGTCGGCAAAGGTCAGCCCATCCACCGCCACCTGCCAGCCCTCGCCATCGAGCAGCAGCCAGTGCAGTGTGAGATCGCCTTTGAGGTCCTGGGCAGGGCCTGCGACCGGGCCTGCTAGGAGGGTGGTGGTCAGCAGGAGCACAAGGGAGGTTCGGGTGAAGCGCATGGGGAACATCAGGTTGTGTTGTGTTTCGGGCTGGGCAGATTACACACCGCATGGCGGTCGATCACAAGGCGTTCCTGCGCCTGGTGCAGTCCCGAGGCTCCATCTGAAAGGACATGAACGCGTGCATGAATTCTTTTCACACAGGCTTTCCTGAAACCGCTTGAACCGTGCGGGTGCCGCAAGCTCTCGTTGAGGCGCAACCGCCCGGCGGCCATCTGCCGTATCAGATGGTCAGCAGGCGGCCCCACGAGAATCCATTGCCTATGCTGCGATCGCCCATCAGCGCCTGTTTGGCCAGGCTTTATGAACGCCACAGAAATGTCACCGAAGGAGCCGTTGCGAATTACATACCCGAGCTGGCGAAGGCCGATCCGAACTGGTTTGGCATCTGCATTGCCACGAGGGACGGTCACTTTTACGAGATTGGCGACACGCGGCAGAAGTTCACCATCCAGTCCATTTCCAAGGCGCTTTCCTACGGGCTGGCCCTGGAGGACTGCGGGGAATCCCATGTGCTCTCAAGAATCGGCGTGGAACCCTCCGGGGATGCGTTCAATGCGATTTCGTTGAATGCAGGCAGCGGCGCGCCGTTCAACCCGATGATCAATGCGGGTGCCATCGCCACCTGTGGACAGATCAAGCCGCATTCCGATGCCACGCGCATTGACCGGATTCGCCGTTATCTTTCCGCCTGTGCCGGGCGCATGCTGGACATCGACGAGGCGGTGTATCGCTCGGAAAGCGAGACCGGGCACCGCAACCGCGCCATCGGCTGGATGCTGAGGAATTTCGGGATCATTGATGAGGACCCGCATGACATCCTTGAGACCTATTTCCAGCAATGCTCCCTCCTGGTCACCTGCCGGGACCTGGCCTTCATGGGCGCGACGCTGGCGAACCAAGGGGTCAACCCCTTCACCCGGGAACGCGCCATCAAACGTGAATATGTGGACAACATCCTGAGCGTGATGGCGACGTGCGGCATGTATGACTATTCGGGCGAATGGATTTACCGCGTCGGACTGCCGGCCAAGAGCGGCGTGGGTGGCGGGATCATCGCCGTGCTGCCCGGCCAGCTTGGCATCGGGGTTTATTCGCCCCTGCTTGACGCGCGTGGCAACTCGGTGCGGGGCATCCGTGTGTGCGAGGATCTGGCCAAGGAGTTTCACCTGCACCTGTTCAACCCGTCCGCCGCACCGCCGCCGGCGCGTCGTTGCGAGTATGACGCCAGCACCGTTCAATCCAAGCGCCGTCGTCCGCTGCAGGCGGCCGTGACATTGCGGAACTACGGCTCCCGCATCCGCGTGATCGAACTGCAGGGCGAGCTCATTTTCTCGACGGTCGAGCCGGTCCTCAGGGAACTGGTCAGGCAGGCGCCGTATGCGCGGCGGATCATCCTGGATTGCCGCCGTGTCACGGGCATGAACGCCATCAGCCTGCAGTTGCTGCAATCCCTGGCGAAGCAGTTGCGCGAGTCGGAGCCGGCTGTGCGGATGGTTTACTGCAACGCGGCACCCTTCCAACGCGATCTGACCGCCGCCGGTGCGCTGCCGGAGGAGCTTTTTCCGGACACGGATGCCGCGCTGGAGGCGGCGGAAGACGATCTGCTTTCGGAATTGTGCGGTTTGGGATGGCAGCCGCCCGAGGTGGCCGAGCTTGCCCAGTGCAACATTCTCCGAGGCTGCCCGCCGGAGGACATTGAATGGCTGCGGGAACAACTGCCGCTAAGGAAGTATCAGGCGGGGGAAAGCATCGTCCACAGCGGCGATGAGGCCTCCGAGGTGTTCATCATCACCTCCGGTTCGGTGGAGGTTCGATTGAGAATTGCCGCGGGTTCGAACAGCAGCCGCGTGGATGTGTTCTCGGCAGGCATGAGCTTCGGCGAGATGGCCTTCCTGGACCGCTCGCCCCGGTCGGCGGATGTCGTGGCGCTGGAAGCCTGTGAATGTCGTGTGATCACGCAGGACTTTTTTGCCACGCTGGAGAGGTCCCGCCCCGCACTCCGGTTCACGTTGCTGGCATCCATCGCCCAGCAGGTGTCGGCCAACCTGCGCCACGCCAACCGCGAGCTGGCGGCGATGCGGGGCTGAGCCGGCAAGGGCGTCCTGTCGTTCAAGTTGCCCGTCCGGCACATCACGTGCATGGTTGCGCGCGATGAAACACCGTCGATTTGGCCGCACGGAGATCCAGATGCCCGTCTTCTCGTGCGGAGGGATGCGCTACCAGCACAAGTGGGACGACGTGCCGCCGGAGGATGTGCCGAAGGCCAACCAGGCCAATCTGGAGGCGACGATCCGGCGAGCGCTGGAACTGGGCATCAATCACATCGAAACCGCGCGCGGCTACGGC
Source organism: uncultured Verrucomicrobiota bacterium (assembly GCA_964415955.1). Classification (GTDB taxonomy): domain Bacteria; phylum Verrucomicrobiota; class Verrucomicrobiia; order Limisphaerales; family CAYQCZ01; genus CAYQCZ01. The sequence continues at coordinate 6,505 of CAYQCZ010000140.1, forward strand.
TCCTCCGAGATGCAGCTTGGCTGGTTGTTGCCGCAGCTCAAGCGCGAGCAAATCATCGTCCAGACCAAGGTGCGTCCGTTTGCCACACAGAAGGAGTTTTTCGAGACCTTTGAGACGTCCATGGCGTATCTGAGGCTGGATCACGTGGATCTGCTTTCGCTGCACGGGATCAATGACCGGCAGTTCCTGGACTGGTCGCTGCGCAAGGGAGGTTGTGTGGAGGCGGCGCGGCAGTTGCAGAAGGACGGGCGATGCCGACATGTGGGCTTCAGCACGCATGCCACGACGGACATCATCCTTGAGGCCGTCCGCAGCGATGCGTTCGATTACATGAACGTCCACTGGTATTTCGTGAACGACCTGAACTGGCAGGCCATCAATGAGGCGAACCGGCGTGACATGGGTGTGTTCATCATCAGCCCCAACGACAAGGGCGGGAAGCTCTACGCACCGCCGCCGGGATTGGTGGAGCTGTGCGCGCCGCTTTCGCCGATGCAGTTCAACGACCTTTACTGCCTGTCACGGCCCGAAGTGCACACGCTTAGTTGCGGTGCCGCGCGGCCCTCCGATTTCGATGAACACGTGGCCGCGTTGGAGCATTATGACCGTGTGCATGAAGTGGTCGCGCCCATCGAGAGGCGCTTGAGACAACAACTCGCAGACCGGATGGGGGCGGACTGGATGGCCCGGTGGCATGAGGGACTGCCGCACTATGTGGATGTGCCGGGGGAGATCAACGTGAGCGAGATCCTGCGGCTGTTCACGTATGCAAAAGGCCTGGACCTCGTGGAGTGGGGGCGCATGCGTTACAACCTGCTGGGAGGGCAGGGCGGCGACTGGTTTCCCGGCCAGATGGCCGCGGGTTTTGACGAGCAGGCCATGGTCGGGGCCGTGAAGAGCAGTCCCTTTGCCGGGCGCATACCGGCATTGCTTCGTGAAGCCAACGCGCTGCTCTTCGACAAGCCGGTCAAACGGCTGAGCCAGAGTTGAAAGCCGAAGCTACTGCTTGATGGTGAGCACCGGGCAGTCGGAGAGGCGCACCACCTTTTCGGCCACGCTGCCCAGCAGCATGTGTTTCATGCCGGTGCGTCCATGCGTGCCCATGACGATGAGCTGGCTGCGGGTCTTGTGGGCGAGGTCCACGATCACCTCGGCGGGCGCGCCCTCCTTGACGTGGAAATGCCCCGGCACGACAGGCTCGACCTTTTCACGGAAGACACGGCCCAGTTCGGACCTGGCCTTCTCCGCCACTTCATGATGCAGCTTCAGGAACTTTCTCTGCTCCAGGAGTGAACCCGAGTGAAGCTTCTCGATGCAGTGCAGGAGGATGACGGAGGCATTGAGACGGCCCGCCAGCACCACGGCGTATTCGAGCGCGTTTCCCGACGCGGCGGAAAAATCCACCGGCACGAGGATGTTCTCAATCACGGCAGGGCTGTAACGCCGTTTCGAGCGGCGCGCGGGACTGGGCGATGCATCATTCATGGGCGGATGATAAACCGTGGCATCCATTGCGGGAAACAGGGAATTGGCGCAAACGAGACGTTTGTTGCTTCACAAGCCGGGAGTTCCGGCATGCGGGGCGCCGGGCTCAATCAGCCCGGACGGCGTGTTGCAGTGACGCCTCGGGCCGCCCTTCGAGCAGCACTTCCACCCCTTCACGGGCGGCCTCCACCTGCAGGGTGTCCCCGTGCAATGCCACCAAGTCACGGGCCCACTCGACCATGCGCGTGATTTGCGCGTCATCGTGGTTGGGGTCGTGGTGGAAGAGGAAAAGTTTCTTCACACCGGCAAACAGGGCCAGCGTCACCACGTCGTCCAGGCAGCCATGGCCCCAGCCGATGTGCTTTTGATACTCGGTGTCGTCGTATTGCGAATCGATGATCAGCACGTCCACGTCACGGATGAAGTCGATGAGCTTTTCGTCGAGGCGCCGCGCGTAGGCGATGGCCTCGGTGCTGAGCTGCGAGCCGTGTTGCCCGCGCAGGCGCTGGTGCGGTTCGTTGTCGGGGAAGAACGCCACCGAGCCGGCGGAGGTGTTGATCCGGTAGCCCACACAGATGCCGGGGTGATTGGCAAAGGCGGCCTGCACATGGACCCGGCCGATGTTGAACTCCATGTCGGTGAGTTCCTCGAAGGTGATGTGGCCCGGCATTTCACGCAGGCTCACCGGGAAGTAGGGGCTCTCCATCTGCGAGGAGAAAATCTTCTGCAAACCCTCCTTGCAACCCTGGAAGCCGCAGATGCGGAGCTGGTTGCGCGGGTTGTAGGCGGGCACGAAATAAGGGAACCCCTGGATGTGATCCCAGTGGGTGTGGGAGATGAGCAGCGTCGTCTTGATGGGCTGGTCTTTGAACTCCTGGACCAGCGCATTGCCCAGGGCGCGGATGCCCGTGCCGGCGTCCAGGATGAGGATCTCGTCATCGGCGCGCACTTCGACGCACGTGGTGTTGCCGCCGTAATGGACTGTCCTGGGGCCGGGTGTCGGCAGGGAACCGCGCACGCCCCAGAAGCGCACCATGGCGGGGCCGGTGCCGGATTTCTGCGCTGGAGCAACGCCATCCGTGCTCTTGCCAACGGCCGGTTGCGGTGGCGGCTGGGTGGGAAGCGGTGCGGGCTGGCCGCTCAGGAGCCGGTTCAAAATGCGGGTCAGTTCACCGTGCTCGACTGGTTTCACCAGATATTCATCCGCCCCGGCGTCCAGTGCGTTCAGCCGGTCCGCCGGGTAGCCCCGGCTGCTGG
>CAYQCZ010000141.1:0-8047 GCA_964415955.1 uncultured Verrucomicrobiota bacterium
GCCTCGCAGCCATGGGCCTGAGCTGGCGCAGGCGGCTGGAACAACGCCGGCCCATCGAGGTGCCCATGGTGGACCTGGGCGCGGCGCAGATCGTCCTGCTTCCGGGGGAGTCGTATCTGGAGTTTCAACTGGCCGCACAGGCGATGCGTCCAGATTCTTTTGTATGCGTGGCAGGCTATGGCGATGGTGCAACTGGCTACATCCCCACAGAAAGGCACATTGCCGAACAGGACACCAATCTGCATGACTGGTGCTGGGTGGCGCCGGGAAGCGAGGCGCGTGTGCTGGAGGTGCTGGACAGACTCCTGTAAATGCCGGCGGCTCAAGGTGCGTTGCCTCGCGAGGCTGCACCGGTCCCAACGCGGCTGATGCCACCGCAGTTGCATCCTCCAGTCTCACTCTCACCCACAGATTCACCACTTGCGACGGCTGCGACGGCTGTGCCACGCTCGTTTCACATTGTCATCATGAACCCCTATAAAAACTTTGTTGAAGCCCATGCGCTCCTGGCCACCGAAGGCAAATCCTTTCCACTGGGCGGATTCCCGGATTGCCCCCGGCCGGACATCGCGCCGGACGCGCCCAAGGTGCTCGTGTTCGCACCCCATCCCGATGACGAGGTGATCATCGGCGGTCTTGCACTGCGGCTCATGCGCCAGTGCGGCTGGCGCGTGGTCAACGTGGCCGTCACCCAGGGCAGCAACAAGGCCCGGCAGGCGGAACGGCTGAAGGAGCTTCAAGCCTGCTGCCAGTGCATCGGATTCGATCTTCAAACCACCGTGCCCGGTGGACTGGAAAAGGTGAACGTCCAAACCCGGCAGGACTCCCCTGCCCTTTGGGAAGCCAACGTCAAGGTCATCGCTGAGATTCTCCAAAAGCACCAGCCCAAGGTCATTTTGTTTCCTCATGTGCTGGACTGGAACAGCTCGCACATCGGCACGCATCACCTGGTCATGGATGCCCTGAAAACCCTGGATGGCTTTGCCTGTCACCTAGTGGAGACGGAGTTCTGGGGACAGATGCCGTCGCCCAATTTGATGGTCGAAGTCACGTCCACAGACCTCGCGGACCTGATCACCGCCCTGACCTTTCATGTGGGTGAAGTGAAGCGCAACCCCTACCACCTCACCCTGCCGGCGTGGATGATCGACAATGTGCGTCGCGGCGGTGAACTGGTGGGCGGCCAGGGCGGCGCAGCACCAGGCTTCACCTTTGCCACACTCTACCGACTGGGACGTTGGGTGGATGGCGCATTGGAACATACGCCGCGCAAAGGCCAGTTCCTGCCCGCCTCCGGCAACCCCTCCAGTTTGTTCGCCTGACATGCAGGAAGTTTCCGTTCCATCCGCGCTTCTGCTGGGCAATCCCAGGGCTGCCGCCATCTACTGCCTGATGATGGTGCTGTTTTTCACCGTGCTGGCGGTGTTGTCCTTCGTCCTGCTCACCAAGGACACGGACTTCAAAAAGGAGTGGCGCAAGGCATTCGGTGGACGCCTATGGACGCTGCCGCCCGGACAGGCGCTCATGGTCGTGCTGCCCTGCTGGCTGCTGGCCTGCGGCTGGTTTTACAATGCGACGCTGGGGGAGCGTTTTTATGAAATCCGCCGCATCATGACACCGTCGCCAGCATGGCAGTTCATCTATGCCTTTCCCGAGCGCATCCGGCCCGTTGACGACGCGGACATCAAACACTGGACGGGCCAGGTGGGCTGGGAACGGCGCACCTTTCGTCACAGCCTTTATGTGGAACTCCAAAACGGACGCGTGTTGAAAAGCGCGGCATTGCATCCGGCAGAGTTCGCCGAAAAGGCCCGCATCCTTGAGCAGTGGGGCATCCAGGTGCTCCCTCCGGCCACCAACAGCGTGCATGAACCGCCTTCCAGCGCCACAAACGACCGTCAACCCGCCGCCCCATAACCACAGCCGGCTTGCGTCGGCCGGGAGGCTCGACAAGATTGCCCAGCAGAAAACGCCTGTTGCAGCACCATGAAGGTCAAACTCTTCCTCAAATACAATCCCCTGGGCAACGAATACAAAAACCAGTTCGATCTCGAGGCAGAGATCAATGACTGGCTGGCCGCCAATCCAAAGGTCCGCATCGTGAACATTCAACAATCCGCCGTCGTCGGGGCCGACGATCGGATCATGTGGGCGATGTCCGTCTGGTATGAACCGCAACCACCTGCTAACTGAACGTATGGAAGGCACCACAAGACCCCAGGGAATGCGATTTCGTGATTCCTTCGTGACCCGTTCCGTGGACATTGACACTCTCCACTCATGACACCAGATGATGCAGGCCGGTTGTTGGATCGTTTCAAGGCGGGCAAGGCGGGCAAGGCGGAGGTCCTCCGAGCCTTCCAAGCGCGCCCGTTCGTGGATCTCGGTTTCGCCAAGGTGGACACCCATCGCAGCTTGCGCAAAGGCTACCCGGAAGTGATTTTTGGCAGCGGCAAGACCGCCTCCCACATCGCGGCCATCGCTGGCGAACTGTTTTCACGGGAAGGGCGTGTGTTGATCACCCGTCTCGACGAGGTGCAATCCAGGGCGGTGCGGAAGAAATTTCCCAAGGCTGTCTGGAGCCCCATGGCCCGCTGCCTTTTGATCGAGAAGGCGCCGCAACCTAAACGCCCCGGCACGATCGCTGTGGTGTCCGCCGGCACCAGCGACCTGCCCATTGCTGAAGAAGCAGCCTTCACCGCGGACGCCATGGGCAACCACGTCGAACGCATTTATGACGTGGGCGTGGCAGGCCTGCACCGGCTGCTGGCGCGCGTGGAGGACTTGCAGAGCGCGCAAGTGCTCGTGGTTGTGGCCGGCATGGAGGGCGCCCTGCCCAGCGTCGTGGCAGGACTGGTTTCACGCCCGGTCATCGCTGTGCCCACCAGCATCGGTTACGGGGCCGCCTTCGGGGGCATGGCCGCGCTGCTTGGCATGCTTACAAGCTGTGGCAGTGGTGTCACAGTGGTGAACATCGACAACGGATTCGGCGCAGGTTACGCCGCCAGCCAGATCAATGCCCTAGCCCATGAGTCACGAGAATCCACACACTGACAGACCTTGATTTGAACCTCATGAAAACACTGTATCTCGACATCTTCAGCGGCATCAGCGGCGACATGTTCCTTGGCGCGCTGATTGATCTTGGAGTGGACGCGCACGCCCTGGAGCACGAACTGGAAAAACTCGGTGTTGCAGCCGAATACCACATTCATGTCGCCCGGACATCCAAGGCACACATTGCCGGAGTGAAGTTCGATGTGCACGGCCCGCATGACCACGCACACCATCACGACCATGGGCATGAACATCATCATGAACACACCCATGACCATGATCACGCTCACGGTCATTCACACAGTCACACGCACGAACACGGGCACCACGAGGACGGCCACAGTCACGAACACAAACATGACGAGCATGACCATGGCCACGGGCGTAATTATGCCGACATCAAGAAGCTGATTCGTGGCAGTAGTCTCTCACCGTGGGTGAAGGAAAAGTCGGTCGCCGTGTTCCACCGGATCGCCGTCGCCGAGGGCAAGGTCCACGGCATGGACCCTGAGAAGGTTCATTTCCATGAAGTGGGGGCGATTGACTCCATCGTGGACATCGTGGGCGCATGCATTGCGCTGGAAATGCTCGGCAAACCGCGCGTGCTGGCGGCACCTGTGGTCGAGGGCACAGGCTGGATTCAGTGCGCGCACGGCCGCTTCCCCATCCCGGCCCCGGCCACCCTGAACATCCTTGGTGAACGCGGCGTGGCGTTGACGCAGTGCGACGAACCGCATGAACTGGTCACCCCCACCGGCGCCGCGTTGCTGGCGGAATTTGTGGAGACATTCGGCCCCATGCGGGGCCTGGTGGCGGAGAAGGTCGGCTTCGGCCTGGGCACGCGCGACAATCACACGCGCCCAAACGTGGTGCGTGCGGTGTTGGGACGGGTTGATTCCGCATCCAATGCTTCATCTGGAGCCATGGACTGGGAGACGGACACGATTGCCGTCCTTGAAACCAACCTGGACGACATCAGCGCCGAGTTGCTGGGGCATTTCGTGGAACGGGCGCTGGCGGCAGGTGCGCTGGATGTGTTTCACACGCCCATCCAGATGAAGAAAAATCGTCCGGGCGTGCTGCTCACCGTGCTGTGTCCAGAAGCTGACGCGAACAAGTTTGCTGAACTGATCCTACGCGAGACCACCGCCTTCGGAGTGCGCCGCACCATTGCGGAACGCCGCAAGCTCCATCGCGAGACGGTTACAGTCCAGACGCCCCACGGCCCAGTCGCCGTCAAGCTTGGCAAACTCGGCGGAAAGATCGTTCAGATCGCGCCGGAGTTCGAGTCGTGCAAGGCGGCGGCGGACAAGGCTGGAGCACCCATCCGGGACGTTTTTGAAGCGGCCAGAGAGTCGGCCCGGCGTCACTGATGCCACCCGGCAGTTCCCGGCAGGCGCGGCGTCAAGGCAGGCACCCTACAACCAGGTTCCAGCCACCTTCCCGCATATGAGGAAGTTCGGGTCTTGCAAGCCCGGTGCCTGCGCGTTTGGAAAGGAAATCCAGGATCCTCGCGCATTCCAGTTGTTGCGAAGAGTTGAAGTCAATGCCGAAGCCCATGCCTTTCACATCCTGCGATATTCCACCCTTTGGACGCGCCATCCGGATTTCTGCCAAGTTCGGCAAAGTTGACTTGCCATCTCACGTGAAAAGTAAAGAGTAACCTGAAGAAACGGCAGCCAGCCTGCGTCGATATTGCCTCGACGATTGTCCGGGCTGGGTGTCTTGGAACAGGAGACTGGCGAGGGTGGTATGGGAAAGAGAAAAAAATCACCAGATGGGGCTGGCAAGCCTCCCACTGCGAACGACGACCTGCTGGCATGCAATGAAACCGGGGGACACTTCTCCGATGATTCGGCGGATGAGGAGGATTACGAGCGCGCGGGGTTGCTCTTGGTGCTCAAACTTTGCGTGGATTTCGCCCAGGCGAGCGGCCCGCTTCACCCCAAAACGCGGCGTGCGCTTCTGCGCCTTGCATCCGGCCTGTTCCCGGAACTGGACTCCCGTGTGCACAGGCGATGGCTGAAGCAGTTCCAGCACCCTGACGTCGCACACACCACGGAGCAGTGGGGGGACATTATGAAGCCGATGTCGGAGCGCATGAAGTGCGACTTGTTCGACCAGTGTCTCACGGTAATCCACGCCAAGGGACACGCCAAAGACCATGAATTGAACTGGCTGGCGGAGCTGGCTTTTGAGTCCGAGTTCGATCTGGACCTGATGCGGATAAAGATGACCTTCTACACCCGTTACCCCTGCGAGAGCGTGGCGCGAGACAAACTGCTCGCGCAGGTTGAACCGGAAACTTGGATGCCGGCCCCCCGGTTGGCCAGGGGAGCCGAAGCATATTGTCCCTACTGTCGGCACAAGAACCATCTCCCCGCGGCGAACCGGCAGGCCCGCGCCCGATGTTCCGAGTGCCACGCACTCCTCCTGCAATTCGAGCAGTTCATCGAGTTTATGTGCACCCTTAAGGAACCCGACTCACCAGTTTCCTTCTCGGATTAATCGTGAGCTTTCGCCCCTATCACCACCCCGTCTGCTTTGACCCATTCACCCATGCCAGGCCAAGGATCCACAGGTAACGTCATCGCCGCGCTGGCGAGCTTCTTCATACCCGGGCTGGGCCAGCTCGTGCAGGGCCGTCCGCTGCTGGCGCTGGTGATGTTCGTCCTGGCCAGCGTCCTCTGGATCGTCTGGCTGGGCTGGGTCATCCACCTCTGGTCCGTATTGAACGCCGCGCTTTACCGCCCCAAATGAATCCTGTGCTGCTGACCAGGGAGGAAGCACGCGCATGGCGGGAACCCGCCATCCCGGACAGGCCCATGATCCATCCCTTGACTGCGCTGGTGTTGCTGACCGTCCTTTGCGCCGAGGCGCAGGCGGACACGTTCGCCGAACTGATCCTGCGCGAAACCACCGCGTTCGGCATGCGCCGCACCACCGCCGAGCGCCGCAAGTTCCATCGCGAGACGGTGACGGTGGAGACGCCCCACGGTTCGGTCGCCGTCAAACTGGGCAAACTCGGCGGAAATATCGTTCAGATCGCGCCGGAGTTCGAGTCGTGCAAGGCGGTGGCGGACAAGGCTGGAGCGCCCATCCGGGGCGTTTTTGACGCGGCCAGAAGCGCGCTCGGTTCGTAAGACAGGCGGGAATCCTGCTCTGCAAACGGCTACTTCATGAGTTCAGCCAGCTTGCCCTCGATGGCGGAGGCCCAGATTTGGTAGCCCTTGGCGGAGAGATGCAGGAAGTCGGGCATGATCTCCTTCGACATCTGGCCATCGACGAGGAATTTGTCGCCGATGTCAAAGTAGTGAACCGTCTTTCCGTCGTGCAGTTTGGCGATGATGGCATTGACCTTCTTCAGCTTCTCCTGAGCGGCGCCGAATTTCCCGTCGGGCCTGTCGCCGCGCGGAAACACCGCCAGAAGCAGCACCTTGGTCTTCGGTGAACGCGCATGAATCGCCTTCACGATGGCAGTCACGCCCGCCGCTATGCCTTCCGCCGGATCTGACCCGGAATTGTTCGTGCCGATCATAAGCACGGCCACCTTGGGCGTGATGCCATCGAGTTCACCGTTCTCAATGCGCCACAAAACATGCTGGGTGCGGTCGCCGCCAATGCCAAAATTGGCCGGCTTGTATTTGCCAAACGCCGCATCCCATGTGGCCTTTTGCCCTTTCCAACCCGCAGTGATGGAGTCGCCGAGGAACAGCAGATCGACATCACCCGCCTTGGCCGTGGCGACAAAACTTTCGTGGGCCTTGATGAATGCCGCGTTGGGCTGGCCGTCCGTGCCGACCTTGGGCGCGGCCTTGTCCGGCACCTGCTGGGCAACGCTGTTGAAAATGGAAAGGGTGAGGACGAAGAGCGCGGTTGAAGCCGTTGATTTCATAAGGATGATTCGCAGGATGTGTTGCGTGAGGACAGATGGCAATGCGTTAAATCACTATCCGGTGCCGGCAGACGGTCTCAGCATTTACCCTCTTGATCACACGCCAGCCAAAGTGATCCGTCCGCATCCTCAATGACTTCCAAACGCTTCAGCGAAGCCCCGGAGCATGGTCCCCTGACGCATTTGCCAGATGCAGGGTCATAGACAGCCCCGTGCATCTGGCAGATGAAGTGGGTCTTCTGAGAATTGAAGAACACGCCATCGCCGCCATCGAGCGGGATGGGAAGATGCCTGCAAACATTTTCGTAGGCCACGATCTGCCCTTGGAAACGCGCCACAAACGCGTCGCGGTCAATGCCGTCCTCGCGGAAACGGAACTTGCGCGTGGCACCCTCGGTGACCGGTCCGCCGATTTCGATGCGCATCCTCCCGTCTGCCATGCTCAACGAATGAGTCTGAGGTTGAACGGGTATTGGTAGTGCTCACCTTCGCCGGTCCTGACCGAGGCGATGATGATCAGGATCAAGTCTGCAATGCCAATCGCCGCTCCGACAAGCGCCAGCAGAAACAGAACCGGAATCGCAGCCAGGCCGAGGACGGGAATCATCATGAACCCGGCAACCAGGAAGGCAATGCACCCCAGCACGGCAAGGTAAATTGCCACCGACAACTGGAAATTCACCGATTCCTTGCCGTGCAGTTCCACCTCGGGGTCATGAGCGCGCTTTGCCAGCCAGAGGATGAGCGGCCCGAGAATGCTGCCCACGGGGACAGCAAGCACCAGCATCCCGATCAAGGCCAGAAGGTGACACATCACAGGCCATGTGCGGTCGGTGCGGGCCAGATGTGATTGAGGTGCTGCATGATCCTGCATGGACTGATATTTGCAGGCGTCGGCCAGCGGGCAATTCCAAACTGTCGGCAAAAGCGTTGCTTTCAGGAATGGTTCTCCGGCTCCTGTTGAGTCGTGCCTGGACCCTCCCCCGCCACCTGTAATGGACATATGAAGCGTCAGAGATTCCCCATCCCCGGCGCAGACGCATCAAAAACCTGAACACCATCGCAACCAGGGTGGCGGGTCCGGCCGCGCTGAGA
>CAYQCZ010000141.1:8064-9233 GCA_964415955.1 uncultured Verrucomicrobiota bacterium
CATCGGACGATCTCGAAGGTCGTGAACCCTCCCGGCCTGCAGGCATTTCTGCACGGCACAACGGCTCGCAGCGCGCCCTCCCGCCTCCGGATGCGTCCGCCCGTGGAGAGATTCCAAGCCGGATTCCAAGCCGGGCTTGACGCATCCAGACACCCTACCTAGGCTCTGCCGCTCTTGAAATCCGGGCGCTTTGGCCCGGCCAAAACGACCTTCAGGAAAGGAAACATGGCAAACGTGACGGTTGAAAATCTGGCCCCTTGCAGGAAGAAGCTCCGCATCGAAGTCGATGTCCAGACGGTGGATTCGGCGTTCGACACGGTGATACGCGATTTCCAGCAGCACGCGAGCCTGCCCGGATTCCGACCCGGCAAGGCACCCCGCACCATGGTGGAAAATGCCTACGGGCCGCGCATCGAGGAAGAGGTGAAACGCAAGCTCATCGGCGATGCCTACCGTGACGCCCTGGACAAGGAGAAGTGCAACGTTGTCACACAGCCGGACATCTCCGACATCGAGTTTGGCAGGGGAAAGGCGCTCCTGTTCTCGGCCACCATCGAAACAGCACCGGAATTTGACCTGCCGGAATACAAGGCGCTCAAGGTCAAGGCCCCCTCCGCCAATGTGACCCCCGCCGATGTCGATGCCGCACTCAACGTGCTTCGCGAGCAGCGTGCCGTGTTCAATGATGTCTCCCGTGAAGTGAAGGAGGGTGATTACGTCGTGGTCAATTACACCGGCACCTGTGACGGCAAGCCGCTCACCGACATCGCCCCGACAGCGCGCGGCCTGACCGAACAGAAGAACTTCTGGGTTCAAGCGGTGGAGCAGGCCTTCATCCCGGGCTTCGGCCCGCAGCTTGTCGGCACCAAGGCTGGAGACAAGAAGACCGTGACGGTTGATTTTCCACAGGACTTTGTGACGCCCCAGTTGGTCGGTAAAAAGGGCGTTTACGAGGTGGAAATCATGCAGGTGAAGGAAAAGACCCTGCCGGAAATGAACGATGAACTGGCCAGAAGCTACGGTGCCGAAAGCCTGGACAAATTGCGTGAAGGCGTTGAAACCGACCTGAAGAACGATCGCGAGGCCAAACGACGCCAGGAAATCCGCAACCAGATCGTGGGCCAGTTGCTCGGTGCCGTGAACTGCGAACTCCCGGACACGATGGTGCA
>CAYQCZ010000142.1:0-9220 GCA_964415955.1 uncultured Verrucomicrobiota bacterium
GGAATGCTGGAGCAAGGGCACCGCCACTTTCATGATCGCCGGCGATCGCTGCACGCGCGCCTGCGGTTTCTGCGCGGTGTCCACCATGAAGCCGCTTGCCCTTGAAGCCGACGAACCGGAGCGCGTGGCCGAGGCGACCAAGCGCATGGGCTTGAAACACGTGGTCATCACCGCCGTGGCCCGCGATGACCTGGCCGACGGCGGCGCGGCACACTTCGCCCGGACCATCGAGACCGTGCGGTCGGCGAATCCCGGCATCGTGATCGAGGTGCTGGTGCCTGACTTTCTGGACAAGGACGAGTGCATCGACATCGTGCTGGCGGCCAATCCTCACATCTACAATCACAACCTCGAAACCGTCCGCCGCCTCACGCCCACGGTGCGGCATCGCGCCACGTATGACCGCTCGTTGTCCGTGCTGGCGAAGGTGAAGGCGCGCCGCCCGGATGTTTTCACCAAGTCCGGCATCATGCTGGGCCTGGGCGAAACCCGTGAGGAAGTGCTCACCGCGATGGAAGACCTGCGCCGCGCCCAGTGCGACATCCTCACGCTCGGCCAGTATCTCCAGCCCACGCTCAAGCATCTGCCGGTGGTGGAATTCGTGCATCCGGACATCTTCAACGAACTGGGCCGCATTGCCGAAGACCTGGGATTCACCCACGTCGCCAGCGGCCCGATGGTTCGCAGCAGCTACCACGCGGATGAATTTGCCCCCGGCCACGAACCGGAGCCGCGTTAAATCCGCCTTTTCATTGCACGCATAATCGTTGGCAGCGGTGCGGGACGGCGTAGTATCGGGCTCATGCTTTCCCGACTCCTTTCCGTCGCAGTCACAGTCTGCGCCGTCAACACCTTCGCCGTCGAACCGCTCGTGCTCAACCTCTGGCCTGGCAAGCCGCCCGGTGAGACCAAGCAGCTCCCGCCCGAGGCGGACCAGACCAAGGACACCGACAAACTCATCGCCGGGCGGCGCATCATCAAGCTCGGCAACGTGTCCACGCCGCAGATCACCGTTTACCAGCCGGCAAAGGCGACCGCCGCAGGAACAGCCGTCATCATCGCACCCGGAGGCGGCTACAACATTCTTGCCTACGATCTTGAAGGCACGGAGGTCGCCGAGTGGCTCAACACGCTCGGGGTCACCGCCATCGTGCTCAAGTATCGGGTGCCGTTTCGCGATCCCAACCAACGCTGGAGCGCCGCGGTGCAGGACACGCAACGCGCCGTCAGCCTCGTGCGCAGCAAGGCCACCGAATGGAAACTCAACCCCGACCGCATCGGCGTCCTTGGTTTCTCCGCTGGTGGCGAGACCGCCGGACTTACCGCGCTGCTTTTCAACGAGCGGCAATACCACGCGGCGGACGCCGTGGACGAAGTTTCCTGCCGGCCCGACTTCGCGCTGCTGATCTATCCCGGCGGCATGGTCGATCCGCAGACGAACACGCTGCGCGATTACGTCAAGGTGCCGAAGAACTGCCCGCCGATGTTTTTCGCCCATGCATGGGATGACCGCGTGACCGTGATGAGCAGCCTGTTGCTGGCCGGTGAACTCAAAAAGGCCGGAGTCCCCGTCGGCATGCACCTCTACCCGACGGGTGGACACGGCTACGGATTGCGGCGCACGGAAGAACCCGTCACCACCTGGCCGGACCGCGCGGCGGAATGGATGCGCTTCGGCGGATGGTTGAACCCGCGTTAAGAAAAGCCATCCCCCGTGAACTGCATCACCCGCCACTCGCTGCTGACACTCGCATTGATCCTGCACGTCGTCGGAAACGCGGCCACTTCACCGCTGCTGATTGACGGCGGAACCTATCATCTGGGCACGCCGGGCTTCCCCGAATGGGCGCAGTTCGAAGGCAGAACACCCCACGGCCGGCGTCTGGACCTGCCCTTCAACGCCACCGCCAACGACGCCGAGCACACGCTGTTTCTCCGACAGCGGGACGTGAAACAGTCCTGGCAGGTGCAGATCAACGGACGCCGCCTCGGCACGTTGATCAACATCGAATCGGAACTGGTCAGCACCTTCGCAATTCCGCCGGGAGTCCTGCGCAACGGCAGCAACACCCTCTCCATCGTCCCGCCCAACGCCACGGACGACATTCTGGTGAGCGACTTCCGCATCGATCCACGACCGCGAGACCAGGCCGTAGGAATCGCCACACTCGCAATTAATGTCACCGATGCGGACGGAAAAGCCGGCCTGCCGTGCCGGATCACGATTACCGACGCCGCAGGCGTGCTCGTTCCGTTGATCGCCGCGCCCGGTCAACAGCTCGCGTTGAGAACCGGTGTCGTTTACACGCGGGACGGGCGGGCGAATCTTTCCCTGCCCCCGGGCGATCTCGTCATTTACGCCGGGCGCGGTTTCGAGTGGAGCGTGGATCAACGGCGCGTTTCCATCGCTGCCGGCGAACGCAAATCAGTCGCGCTGCAGATTCGCCGCGAGGTTCCCACTCCGGGCTGGGTCGCCGTGGACAGTCATATTCATACGCTCACCCACAGCGGGCACGGCGATGCAACCATCGACGAACGCATGCTGACCATCGCCGGCGAGGGGATCGAACTGGCGATCGCCACCGATCACAACCATCACACCGATTACGCCGAAGCCGCTGCACGCACTCAACTCACCCGCCGCTTCACGCCGGTCGTCGGAAACGAAGTCACCACCAAGGCCGGCCATTTCAACGCGTTTCCAATCACACCGGGCGCGGCGGTGGCGGATGCAAAAATTACCGCCTGGCCGGACCTGCTCCGGGCAATCCGCGCGACACCCGGGGTTCAAGTGGTGCAACTCAACCACCCGCGCGATCTGCACAGCGGTTTCGTGCCGTTCGGACCGACGAATTTCAACGACATCACCGGAGAACACCGGATGGACGCCCAGTTCGGCATTGATGCCATCGAGGTCATCACGTCGGCGGCGATGCAATCGGATGTCATGCGGCTCTTTCACGACTGGTTCGCGCTCCTGAACCGCGGACATCGGGTGGCGGCGATCGCCTCCAGCGACACGCATGATGTGAGCCGCTTCATCCTCGGCCAGGGACGCACCTACGTCGCCTGCCGGAACGACGACCCCTCAAGTCTGGATCTTGACGAAATCTGGCGCAGCTACCGGGAAGGACGGGTGCGCGTGAGCTTCGGCCTGCTCGCCGGATTGCAGATGGAGGATTCCGGAAACGCAGGCGCCTCCAAAGGCGTGCTGCGCGTGACCGCCACGGTCCACGGTCCCTCGTGGGTGACCGCCGATCGCGTGGAGTTGTTCGCCAACGGCATCAAGGTCCGCGAGCAAAAGATTCAGCCCGGCACCAACGTGCTCAAGGCCGCCGTGACCTGGGAACTCCCCCGCCCCGCATACGATCAGCATCTCGTCGCCAACGCCACGGGCCCGGGGATCACCAAGCCGTTTTGGGAAACCCCACGCCCGTATCAGCCCAGCTCACCCGAGTTCAACCCCCGCGTCCTCGGTGCCACGCAGGCGTTTTGGATGGACGGCGACCGCGACGGGCGCATCTCCTCCGCCCGGGATTATGCCGTGAAGGCCGTGCAGCAGCATGGAACCGACCCGGCAAGGCTGTTTCGAGCTTTGGCCGGTTATGACGAAGCGGTGGCGATTCAAGCCGCGGCTCAGCTTCATGCCTCAGGAAACGATGTGCGCGAACCCCGGTGGACGACCGCATTGCAGTCCGCAACCCCAGCCGTCCAGCGCGGATTTGCCGCTCATGCCCGCTCGCTCGCGGTGCGGGTCCGCGGCAACTGAGATCCGAGATGTTGACGAGATCTCGGCGACGGCGGAATCAACGCATCGGTCAGCCGAACCTGAAAACTTGGTCCGTGATTTCTTTTCCAACGCGGCTTAAATCGATTTCGATGTCTCTCACCATCCCACGCAGCGTGCGCCTCTTGTCGATGGCCGCCCTGCTCTTCATCGGTCACGGCCTATGGGTGAGACCTGCTTCGGCGTCGCCGCCCAACATCCTGTTCATCCTCACCGACGACCAGGGCTGGCCGATGCTGGGTTGCTATGGCAACAAACTCGTCCCCACGCCACACCTCGACCGCTTGGCTGGTGAAGGGATGCGGTTCACTGACGCCTACGTGATGCCGCAATGCACGCCCACGCGCCACGGAATGGATGCGTTTCGGCGGATGCCCCGGCAAACCCTGATGGTGCAAGGATTGGCTTCGCACAGTTCACTCTTCCCGGCATCTTCCTAGCCGTGATCTATCTCGACCACAACGCCACGACACCCGTCCTGCCGGAGGTGTTTGATGCCATGAAGCCCTTCCTCACGGAGCGCTGGGGTAATCCATCCAGTTCCTATCGCTTCGGCTCGGAATTGAAGGGCATCGTCGAGACCGCCCGGGACCACGTGGCCACTCTGATCGGAGCACGCCCCGGTGAAATCCTCTTCACCGGCAATGCCACCGAGGCCAACAACACCGCCATCCACTCGGCATTGAAGGCAAACCCGCGCAAACGCCACGTCATCACCTCCCAGGTGGAACATTCCTCCGTGCTGAACCACTGCATGACGCTGGAGAAGGAAGGTTGCCGCGTGACATATCTGCCCGTGGACCGCGACGGACTGCTCAAACTGGCCGATCTCGAAAGCGCCATCACCGACGATACCGCCGTTGTTTCCCTCATGTGGGCGAACAACGAGACGGGCGTGCTCTTCCCAGTCGAGGACATCGCGCAGATCTGCCGGTCGCGCGGCGTGCTGTTCCACTGCGACGCAGTCCAGGTCGTGGGCAAGTTGCCGGTGGACGTTGACGTTATTCCGACCGATTACCTCTCGATTGCCGGGCACAAACTCGGCGCATCCAAAGGCGTGGGCGCGCTCTATGTGCGAAGGAAAACCCCGTTCTTCCCGCTCATCCACGGCGGGCATCAGGAACGCGGACGACGCGGCGGCACCGAATGCGTGCCACTGATCGTCGGCTTGGGCAAGGCCGCCGAACTCGCCCTCAAGCACCTGCCAGATTACGATGCGACCGTCCGCCCGCTGCGCGACATGCTGGAACATGGCGTCCTGGCCTCCATTCCCAACTCTGAACTCAACGGACACCCGGCCCTACGCCTTGCCAACACCACGAACATCACCTTCCACGGCATCGAATCCGAGGCGCTGCTTATCCTTCTGGATCAGGAAGGCATCTGCGCCTCATCCGGCTCGGCGTGTCTGGCCGATTCCGATGAACCGTCGCACGTCGTGAAGGCCATGAAGCCGGATTCAACCGCATCGCGGCAGATGATCCGGTTTTCGCTTGGCTTGGAAAACACCATGCAAGAAGTGGAAGAAACGATCACCGCCGTCTGTGGGGCGATCCTCGCGTTGAAAGGTTGATCGCAATGGAAACCGTTTACATCGAAACCACGATCGTCAGTTATCTGGTGGCGAATCCGAGCCGCGATCCGATTCTGGCCGCGCATCAACAACTGACCCGGCAATGGTGGCAGAATGAGCGCCCTCGTTACGGGTGTGTCACCTCCCCGGAAGTGATTCGCGAAGCGGGACTGGGGGATGTGGAGATGCGCCGGCGGCGTTTGGAGGCACTCGCCAGCTTGACGTTGATTGGGGTGAACGAGTCCGCGCGCGAGCTTACCCGGGCACTGTTGGCAACCGGAGTCCTGCCGGCTGCTGCGGCTTCCGATGCGCTGCACGTCGTTGTGGCATCCCAGCACCGGATTGCCATCCTGCTTACCTGGAATTGCCGGCATCTGGCGAATCCGCATATCGCCGGGAAATTGCGCGCGTTCATGGAGCGACACGAATTGGTGCTGCCGGAGATTTGCACCCCCGTCGAACTCATGGGAGACTGCCTCAATGAAATCGAACCCGATCCTTGAAGAAGTCTGGCAGATCAAAGATGAACTGGCCGCCGAAGCCGGCTACGACGTGGATCGGTTCTTCGACAACTTGAAGAAGTGGATGGCCGAACATCCACCCGCTGGCCCGGTGATTCACAATGCCGAGGACTTGCGTCAACTTGTCGCCGAGAGGGAGCGCCAGCGCGCCGCGCAACCTGCTGCGGCGCTCAACGAAGAACCGCCCAAGCCGAAAAGCCCTGAATGAGCATCTACGCGACGCTCTGGACGCTGCAATTCCCCAAGGAAGGCGACGGGCACATGGACTGCGAATGGATCAAGGTCCGCGCCCAAGCCGTTCCCGCCCACGTCGGCTCGCCTACACCGGGCATGGGCTATGAATCCGGCGATCCCTATTCCGCGTTCCTGCCGCCCGCTGTCGAAACCGATGCCGAAGGCAGCGCGCCGTTTCATCGCGCAGTGGTCATTGTGACAGAACACTCGATCAAGGGCACGAAACGCAGCGGCCAGGAATATCTCAGCCCGCTGCTCATGCTGACGGGGGAACAATACAGCCGCTTGACCTTCGAGGAACTTCACGACCGCATCTGCGACGCCTTGCGAGGGAATCGCTCGCCCATCGCGATGGAGGTGTTTCTGCCGGAGGGAACGCATCAAATCATCCGGAGGAAGAAACCGCCGGGTGATTCAACGCTTGGTAGCAGGGGACGTGAGTCCGCTCCATCTGAACCCCGGTAGAGTCAGAGCCGACTCACTGCGGCTGCTACAAATCCTAATTCCCTCCATCCTTCCAGAACTGCCGGGCCGGACCGGTGGTTCGCAGCTTGCCCCGATGGCAAAGCGCATCTGGGCGTCAGGTCAATAGGGCTTTGAACCCCGCCTGCTCGAAATGGCTGTCGCCGGTCAGGGCTTCCGTCACTCCTTCATCCTGCATCACGACGAAGGAAATGCAGTCGGTGAGCGACCAGTTCTTGTCCGATCGTTTGCCAAAAAGATCAAGGCCGCGTTGTAGGAGCGCGGAATCCAGCGGAATGATGCGCGTGCGAGGACTGGCCCGAATTCCGGCCAGCAACGCAAGGAAATCGGCGTGATCTTCCGCCCGCGCGCAGGCATTGCCCAGTTCCAACAGGATGAACTCCGTCGTCACGATGTTCCGCCCGACCTTGGACTGCCTGAGGGCTTCCGCGTGTGCCGGGTCCCGGGAGTCCAGCAGCGCCTGATAGAAGAACGTGTCAGCAAAGACGGCGTTCACGAGGATTTGGATACACGGTGGAGATGCTGGTCAAGGTTGCGGACGTAGCCCTTGGGCCAGTGGGGCCGCGGCTTGGCCACTTTCATCGCAGCGGCCACGAATGGATCTTCCTCGGCCCGCATTTCATCGGCGATCACCTCGACAGGCATGCCGTCCGGCAGTTTCACCTCCGGCGGCAAAACCACCACGCCATTCTTGACTGTGCCTTTGTAGCTCATGCCTCTTGATTAACGCGGAACGGCAGGCAAAGCAAGCTGCCCGGGCGCAGTCCTATTTCCCTCCATCCTTCCAGAACTGCCGGCCGGCGCCGGCGGTTTGCGGTCCGGCGTCACGCCGCTTCAATTCGCAAAACCGTGCCGTTCCCTATGCCAGCGCAAGCAGACCGGATCAGGATGAAAAAGTGAATTCTGTGGCA
Source organism: uncultured Verrucomicrobiota bacterium (assembly GCA_964415955.1). GTDB lineage: Bacteria > Verrucomicrobiota > Verrucomicrobiia > Limisphaerales > CAYQCZ01 > CAYQCZ01. Next base: position 7,510 of record CAYQCZ010000142.1, read on the forward strand.
AGTGAATCGCCAGGCCTGCACGAGGTTTGAGCAAGTGCGATTGCTCACCAGCTTCCTCAAAGCGGCGTGACGCCACCAGCACCCGATAGTCATCAGTCAACGACCAGAACCCACGATCAAACAACCAGTGCGCTGTCTTTGACAACGCAAGCCCGTTTGTCGGATGACAGTTTCCGCCCTTCTTGAACTGGTGGATGTGTGCGGCATCAAGCGGAGTGGAGCCATCAATCGCCACCATCCGATGTCGTGTGAGTGCGCAGGTGAAATCGTAGGCAGGCAAAACCCGGACGGCAAACTTCGCATCCCTCCTTCGTTCATTCTTGTCGGATGCAAGGAAGCGGGTCGCATCCGCGGCAATTATGTCGTCATGGGGAATTACCAGCCCGCACAACTGGTAAAGTTCCGCCCTTTCCGAAGGTTCGAAATATCGGGCGATCAAAGTCCTCCGCACAAGTTCCCGAAAAAGCGGTTCCTGAAGACACAGAAGGAGGGAGACATCCAGTTGCGCAAGAACCGCGCTTTCGCGGCTGACAGCCGCGTTCCCATCTTCATCCAAAGGTTTCCAAAACAAATCGGACTTGAGGTGGTAGAAGGGAAGACGCAGGTCGGGCTTTGTCCGACGCCGGTCTGCAACGACCCGCCAAAGCGTGGCAAATCTGAACGCCAGCGCCCCATCCCGAGCAAGCAATCCACCGTGCATTCGCCCCTCCTCGACCAAGTCGCAAAGCAGGAGCAACAGCAGTGGCTTGTGGGGCGCCGTTCCCCGCGACCTGTCTGTCTTCAGGTTCGACAGCCGTGTTAACCACTGTGACTGGGTCTCGTTCATCCTGTGTTACGAGCAATTGGAACTACCGGCATTCATTGTGCGTCAGATTGCAACGCTGGCAATCCACCAACAAGTATTTCAATGCAGGAGGGGGCACCGAGGTGGCTGGCATCACACACAGCGAATCGCTACGATCCGGAACATGAGCCGGTTGATTGCAATCCTGTTGTTGGCTGGCGGACTGGCAGCCGTTGTCGCCGCGCCGCCCAACATCCTGTTCATCCTCACCGACGACCAGGGCTGGCCGACGCTGGGTTGCTATGGCAACAAACTCGTCCCCACGCCCCACCTCGACCGGCTGGCCAGCGAGGGAGTCCGTTTCACTGACGCCTACGTGATGCCGCAATGCACCCCGACGCGCGCGGCGTTGCTCACCGGCCAGCACACCGCGCGCAATGGCATGTGGCACGTCATCGGTTGGTATGGTTACCCGTGGGCGCGACTCGCCGAGCCGCCCTTCGTCGAATCGCTGCCCCGTGAGAGCTTCACCGTGGCCAAGGGCCTGAAAACCGCCGGTTACGCCACCGCATGCATCGGCAAATGGCATCTTACCGACGCGCGCGACGGCAGCTACGTGGCCCTCAAACAGGAGGCAGCGGTGCATTACGGATTCGACTTTGCGCCCGCGCCGCCATCGCCACGCTACCATCAGGAAGGCGACAAGGGCGTGGGCTGGCTGACTGAACAGGCACTGGGATTCATCAAGAAGCACCGCGGCAAGCCCTGGTTTGTTTATCTCGCGCATCATACGATCCACGGTCCGGTGGTGGCACCGGAGGCCATCGTTGCGAAATGGCGGGCCAGGGGCGCACCGGAGAACGGACTGCACAACGCCACCTACCTCGCCGCCATCGAAACCCTCGACGATTCGATCGGCCAGTTGAT
>CAYQCZ010000143.1:0-9141 GCA_964415955.1 uncultured Verrucomicrobiota bacterium
TGGTAGCCCAGCGCGATGGGTGAGCCATCGGGAGCGCGCAGTCCGCCCTGCGTGCTGAGGATGAGGAATTGTTTGCGGCCCAGCTCCGCCGGGTTCCATCCCATGCCGGCGTTTTGGGTCAGGCCAAACAAATTCCCGCTGGGCTCGTCACGAAGCATTTCCGGCGTCAGCGGCAGTTTGCCGGACGGCCCCGGCCCGCGGGTGCGCACCTTGAAGACCTTGTCGGAAGCACCGTTCAGCAAATCATCGGTCATGGGCGGAGATTGAAAGCGCCGTCAAAAGTTCCAAGCCGAAAACAGCGGGTGACGTTTTGCATGTGTCCCGCAGTTCCCCGCTTCCACGACGGCCCGGACATGCTACACTTGCGCCACGCAACATGACCGAGCCCACACCGCCACCCCTTCAATCGCAGCCGCCCCAGCCGCCTGCTCATCCCGTGGACAAACTCGCGCCGTTCCGCTGGCCGCTGGTGGCGGTCATGCTCGGGTTTTTCGCCCTGGTCGCCTACATCGTGTCGTTGAACACCTCCAAGAAAGTGTATGACGAGACGCTGGATCGCGCCGGGCGCGCCGCCGACAAGGTCCGGCAGACTGTGGTGGACATCGCGTCAAGATTTCAACGCGGCACGATCACCGAGACCTTCACGGCGGCCATACCGCTGATCAAGGGCACAGGCATGGGTCATCTGGAACTCGCCACCGCCGAGACCACCGAGACATTCGAGAGATCGGACATGAAAACCATTGGCTGGGACCTGCTCTACATCGGCACCACCACCTCGGAGATCAAGGTGCCAGTGACCTACCGCTACCACCTCAAGTTGTCCGATCCATGGAAGCTCGACGTCTCAGGCCAGACCTGCGTGGTCATTGCCCCGCCCATCCGGCCAAGTCTGCCGCCCGCCATCCACACGGACCGCATGGAGAAGAAGTCTGACCGTGGCTGGGCGCGTCTGAATGCGGACACCCAGATGGCGGAACTGGAACAAAGCATCACGCCCACATTGCAACGCTATGCGGGCGATCCGCGTCACATCCGCCTGGTGCGCGAGGAATGCCGCAAGACCGTGGCCGAGTTTGTAAAGACGTGGCTGCTCAAGGAGGACCACTGGCGCACCAACCGGTTCACCACCATCAAGGTCATCTTTGCCGACGAAGTGGAGCGGATGGATGTGAGCGACGTCCCGGCGACGATCACGATCCTGCCGTGAGTTTGATCTAAATCTGCGAATACGGCTTTGGCACCAGGAAACGGGCCGTGTTCTTCGAGGTGTTATCCTTGTATTGAGGCATGTCCTTCATCTTCTGCCATGTCGGGTGCGGTCCGAACTTCTTCCAGTTGGCCAGGTGCGTCGGCAGGTCTGCCGCGCCGGTCATGTAGCGCAGGTGCGGGAGGTTGGGGCCGCTGAGGGCCTGACCAAAGAACACCGGTCCGAGGCCGATGTCCTTCATCACCTGGGTTTCGCCTTCGTCGAACATGACCATCTTGTTCAACGCGCGCTCCTCGCTGTGGCTCTCATAGTCGCGCATCTCGAAAACGCGCCCGGGCGCCTTGCTCTTGGAAAACGCCGGAATTGCCGTGCGTGGCAGGCTCTTGAAGGCGCGAAGCAGCCAGGAGTCGATGCGCTCATAAACCGGTGTTGCCTTGGGCACCTTGAGGTAATCCGTGCCCGCCTGCTGCACAGCCGGATCGTTGTTGATGTCGCCGCTGACGGTCGCAAAGGATTCCAGCGAGGTGTGCGGGATCAGCACCCAGACCGGTGAATTGCCCAACGGCCTGGAGGTGCCCGCGCCCTTGTCCACGGCCACCTCGGTGAACACGCCCACGGCGGCGATGCCGCGTTTGTTGAGGGCCGGGATCAGGGCCTTCTCCAGATAGCCGTCCAGCAGGCTGTGATCCGCGCCCTGTTTCATGCGGTAGGCGCGGAGATCGTAGAAATCCCGGCCGGCTCCTGCATCGGCGGCAAGCATTGTTTGTTGGGTGGCGGCACTGACCGCCGAGGCGGCGAGGGCGGTTTTGAGAAATGTCCGGCGGGGTGTGTTCATGTTGGGAATTGCTTGGGTTTGAACTGAAACTGACCGAAATCCACCCTCGGGGCAACAAGGGAAAAGCTATTGTTTTCCGCCGCCGAACAGCGGTTCCCGCATCCGGGCATTGTGGCCCTCCCAGAGCCTCTTTAACTCGGCGAGCCGGGCAGGCTCCATTTCCGCCAGATCCGTTTTCTCAGAGAGATCGCGGGCCATGTTGTAGAGCTCCCATTTCTTTTTCGCGTCAGGTCCGGTGCCCACCAGTTTCCAGTCCCGGTGACGGAGTGCGGTGCGCGGCCCCTGCCGCCAGAAAAAGGTTTCATGCGGCGCTCCCTGGTTCTGCCCCGTGACATAAGGCATCAGGTTCACACCATCGATGTCCTTCGGCTGTGCCGCGCCGGCGATGTGTGCGGCCGTGGCGAAGAGATCGACGGAGACAATCATGCGGTCATCGGTCCTGCTGGACGGCAGGGTTCCCGGCCATTGCATGAGGAATGGCACCCGCAGGCCGCCTTCATACATGGAACCTTTCTCACCACGCAGCGGCGCGTTGCTGGAGGTCAGCTCGCGCGTGGGGCCGCCGTTGTCACTGAAGAAGACAATCAACGTGCGCTGCTCCAGTTTCTCCGCACGCACCTTTTTCAGAATGGCCCCCACGCTGTCATCCAGATTCGCGAGCATCGCCGCGAAGATGCGCCGGTGGATGTCCTCGATGTGTGCGAAGCGTTTCATGTAACGGTCCGCACCCTGCAACGGGCTGTGCACGGCGTTGTAGGCGAGATACAGGAAAAACGGTTTGTCCGGATGACGCCCGATGAAATCCACCGCCTCGCGCGTGAAGGCGTCGGTCAGATGAGCCTTCTCATCCACGGGCTGGCTGCCGCGCACGATGGGATTGTTCGCGTCGTAGTCCGGCTCGTCGTGTCCCATGTGTGTTGAGAAAACCAGCTTGTTGCCCGTCCAGCGTCCGGTGGCGTTGCCGGGCAGTGCCTTGCGACGGAGCATGGTGGTGACGCCCTTCCATGGCGGCTGGACGAAGTAGTGCCCCTCGTGCAGGAAGCCGAAGAACTCATCAAACCCATGCCGGTGCGGGTGATAATCCGCCGCCCCGCCCAGGTGCCACTTGCCGATGAGCCCCGTGGTGTAACCGACATCATGCAGGAGTTCAGCCAGCGTGGTTTCCGAAGGCGGCAGGCCGGTGCCCGGGTCTTCGTTGCGCGCCCCAATCGGATTGAACTCATAACCGAAGCGCGTTGGGATCTTGCCTGTCAGAAAACCCGCGCGTGACGGGCTGCAATTCGGCGCTGTCACATAGGCCTGGGTGAAACGAATGCCGTTGCGCGCGATGGAATCAATGTGCGGCGTGGGGATCTGTGGATTCCCCTGGCAGCCCAGTTCGCCGTAGCCGAGATCGTCCGCAAGAAGGATGATGATGTTGGGCTGTTGTGAAGCGCATGCGGCGTGGGCGCGGTAAAAGCCTGCAACGAGAATCATCGCGAGGCGGAGCACCCGCCAGACCGGCCAGGAAAGGGTCCATCTCATGGGAGGGAACGGGGCTGAAGCCGGAGATGACATCACTCCAGCGGCTGGAGAGCCCTGGGCGGTGCAAGAATGACTGAGGCGATGACTGCCTGCCGAAGCGACTGGCGGTTGTTGAGCATGCCGATGGCCTGTCCGGCTTCCGGGGTGCGGCGGTTGCGGTGGGCCGTGGTGTAGGAGAGGTGTTTGTCCATCTCACGAATGAGCAGCCGGGTTTCACGTCCACAATGCGGGCAGGAGATGTTGGACCCGATGCCGCTGAGGGGAAACTCGATCCGCCCCTCACAATGGCTGCACTGCGTCTTGTAGGTGTGCTCATGCGCCGCGCTCACCTGATTGAGCCTTTCCGCCGTGCGCTGCTGCAGCCTGGCGACGCGTTCGTGGGCTTCCGATGCGTCCCTCAACCGCGCCACACTCAGCACTTCCGGCCCTTCGCCGTCCTCCATCACGACGGATTGCGGCAGCTTCCAGGTATGGGAAATCACCACCGGCTCGGGAGGCAGGGATCTCCGGGGCGCAGGTGACGCCGGTGCAGATCGGGGTGCGGGAAGAGGCGGTGGTGCCTTGCTTTTGGTGATGGGCTGCTCGCCCTCCAGCAGACGGCGCAATTCGTCCTCCCAGTCGCTCGTGCCGGAGGAGCCCCTCGAGCCTTTGACGGGAGGGAGGTCCTCCAGATCGGAAGCGTCGGAGCCGCCGTCGCGGTTTTTCAGCCAGTGCTGGAAAGCCGCAGCCGCGCCGAAAACCAGAAGCAATATCAGTTGTTCCATGGCTGCAATGTGCCTGAAGTGACGCCGTTGAATGTGCCAGCAGAGCAGGGCGCTGGCCAGTGTGAATTCAAATGCCTTTGGGCACGGCCCAGTGCCCCTTGCGATACTCGCGTGTCACAAGCCTGCCTGCCCCGGCGTCGTTCACGAACTGCTCCCTGGCGGGGTCAAATTCAAGGGTTCGCTTCAGGCGCGTGGCGATGTTGCCCAGGTGCGCCAGGCTCGCTGAATAATGATGTATCTCGACGTCGGCGTTCGGTCGTCCGCCGGAGCGGATGCAGTCGAGGAAGTTCCGCACATGCCCGGCTGTATCGGGTGAGCATCTGCCTTCGGCCACGGGTTTGTTGCGCTCACCAGACATCTGCCACCCCCTGGCCTTGCCAAAGGTGACGCTGCCTTTGGTGCCGTAGAAGTCGCTCCCATTTTCATGGCCCTGCTGGACGTAGGGCGACCAGATGCGCTGCTCGTAGATGAACTGGCGTTTGCCGCCGCCTTCCAGATCGTATTCATAGATGACGGTCTGTGTGTCGGGGAATTGCTGGTCGTCATCGAAGAAATACTTGCCGCCCAGGGCGCACACACGGTTGGGATGCCGTTCGCCAAGGCCCTGGCCCCATCGCGCAAGATCAATGTCATGCACACCATCGTTTCCAATGTCGCCGGTGCCGAAGGCATGCCACCAGCGCCACATGGCGGGGATCATGTTGGGTTGATAAGGTGCCATGGGGGCCGGGCCGATCCAGTTGTCCCAGTCCAGTGTGGCGGGCGGCTCGGCGGGCTGCACCCTGCCCACGTTGCGCCGCTTCTGGCTGTTCCACACTCGAACCGAAAGGACGTCACCGATGTCACCTCGATGCAGCCGCTCCATCAAAGCGACGATGTCAAGGCTGCTGCGGCTTTGGGTGCCCACCTGCACGACACGCTTGTTGCGCCGTGCCGCTTCGATCATCAGACGTCCCTCGCGGATGTTGTGGGATCCTGGTTTTTCCACATACACGTGTTTGCCGGCATCGCAGGCGAGGATGGTGGCCGGCGCGTGCCAGTGGTCCGGGGTGGCGATGATGACCGCGTCCAGCGACTTGTCATCGAACAGTCGCCGCATGTCCTTCGCAGTCCTGGGCGTCTTGGCCTTGTGCCTTTCAACGGCCTTCACGGCCGATGCCAGGCGATTGTCATCCACATCGCACACCCACGACACATCCACGTCCGTGAACTCACAAAAGGCACTTAACAGACCCGAACCACGACCGCCGGGACCGATGATGCCGACGGTGAAACGCTCGTTGGCACCCAGCACACGGCCGGGTGAAATCATGCCAAGCGCTGCTGCGCCGGAGGCAATGGATGCGGTCTGTGAGAGAAACTGGCGGCGGGAGGGGGATTTCATGGCATTGTTGTCGTTTATTCAAAGCATGTCGAAGTCCTGGACGTCGTCCAGTCGCCTCCATCCTTGAAGACGATGTCTGGCCCAAACTGCCGCCGCAGGCAGCAGGAGCATGATCACAGCCAAGCCGCCCCAGCACAGATGCACGGCCCAGCCAGGCCAGATGTAATGGTCCACAAGGGCTCCATCCAGTGAGTTTGCCTCTGGATGAATGAAAGGAGGAAACCAGGAAATCACAATCGGCGGAACTTCATCCCAGCAGTAATACATCCTGCCCGGCGCGGCTTTTATCCAGATGAACATGCCGACGGGCACGGTCACCAGCAGGAGCGTGAGGTATTCCAATAACCATCGGGCTGTTTTCATGAAGGGTTTGTCTTGTGCAGTTATGGCATCAAGCCTGCCGTTATCCACCCAAAACCATTGCCTGCATCACCCATTGTGAATGTTGCAATGACTGGTCATTTCCCCTCCAATGCGCGACCGCGCACGGTATCGTGTTATGCCGGATGTGCGGCCGGTTGCATCAAAACATCATCCAGACGTGCTCACACTTGCAGGATTAACGAAGATCTACGGAGGGCGGACGCTGTTCGCCGACGTCTCGCTGACCATCAGCCACGGAGATCGCGTGGGACTGGTCGGTCCCAATGGCGCGGGCAAGTCCACCCTGTTCAAGCTCGTGCTGGGTGAGACGGACCCTGATGAAGGCAGCGTCACTTTCATCCGCGGCACACGCGTGGGATTCCTTCCACAGGAAAGCGCGCCGGTGGGCGATGAGTCCGTGCTCGAAGTGGCCACGTCATTTTCACCTGAGCTGAATCGAGTGCGTGAGGAACTCAAGACGCTGCGCACATTGCAGTCACAGCATTCCGCCGATGATCACTCGGTGCATGACCACGAGGCCCGTTTGCATGCCTTGCTGGCGGAGTTTGACGGCCTGGGCGGACACCAGATGGAGGCACAGGCCAAGAAATATCTGGCCGGACTGGGGTTCCGTGAGGCCGATTTCCAGAGGGCTGCGAAGCAGATGAGCGGCGGCTGGATCATGCGCGCGCACCTGGCGCGTCTGCTGGTGCAGGCTCCGGATTTGTTGATGCTGGATGAACCCACCAACCACCTTGACCTTGAGGCATTGATCTGGCTGCAAAACCACCTCAAGGGTTATCCAGGTGCCATCCTGCTGATCTCCCACGACCGTGAGTTCCTCAATCAGCTGGTGACCGGCATTGTCGAGATCAGGCAGTCGCGCATCTTCCGTTACACCGGCAACTACGACTCCTTCCTGCTGCAACGCGAGGCCAACGAACAGCAGTTGATCGCCAACTGGAAATCCAAGGAGCGTGAGATCGCGCATCTGCAGGAATTCGTGAACCGTTTCCGTGCCAAGAACACCAAGGCTGCGCAGGCACAGAGCAAGCTCAAGCAGATCGAGCGCATACGCGAGGAAATGGGCGAGCCGCCGCAGTCATCGGACAAATCAATCGGGTTCCGGTTTCCCCAGCCGGAACGGAGCGGCCATCGCGTCATCAAGTTGGAGGACATCCACCATGCCTACGGCGAGGTGCGCGTGTATGAGGGCATGGAATTCCAGGCCGAACGCGGGCAGCGGATCGTGCTGGTCGGCCCCAACGGCGCGGGCAAGTCCACCTTGCTCAAGCTGCTGGCCGGCGTCATCACGCCGCAATCCGGTGAGCGCACATTGGGCCACAACGTCAAGGCGGGCTACTTCGCGCAGCATCGTGTCGAGATGCTGAACTCCGCGCGCACGGTGCTGGAGGAGGCGCTGGACACACCGCAGCGTGTGACCGAACAGGCCGTTCGCACGGTGCTGGGCAGCTTCCTCTTCCGTGGCGACGACGTGTTCAAGCCGGTGAGCGTGCTGAGCGGTGGTGAGAAAAGCCGCCTTGCGCTGGTGAAGTTGCTGCTCGATCCGCCCAACCTCCTCCTGATGGACGAACCCACCACGCATCTCGACATGGCAAGCATTGATGCCCTGATCGAGGCGCTCCGGCAGTATGAGGGCACGCTCATCTTCATCAGCCATGACGTGTATTTCATCCGCCAGCTTGGCAATCACGTCGTTCATGTTTTTGCCGGGCAACTGACCCATTACCCCGGCGACTACCAGTATTATCTGGACAAGACGGCGCAGACGGCGCGTGCGGGTCTGACCGGTGGTTCCACCAGCATGGCGGCGTCAGGCGTTCCGGCGGCCCGCAGCGCCGAGCCGGCGGTCTCCCGCAAGGAACAACGCCGCATGGAGGCGGAACAGCGTCAGGCGCGCGCCAGGGAACGTCGTGCCGCCGAACAGTGCGTGAAGGACATCGAAACGAAGATTGCCGCGATGGAATCCCGCCAGGCCGAGCTCGCGGCGGAACTTGAGAAGCCGGAAACCTACGCCGCAGGAGGACGCGCCATGGAACTGAACCGCGAGCTGACGCACATCCAGGACGACCTGCCTGCATTGCACGCGGAATGGGAGGAGGCCGCCACACGTTTGCAGGCGCTGGGTGAGTCACAGACTGCGGGTGTGGATTGAGGGTTTGGGTGACCAACCGGAAAACATCCGCTGGAAATTCACATGGATTTGCCTCCACTCTGGATTCGTGCGCGTTGAAGCCCTGCTCAAAGGCATGAAAGTTTTCCACCCATACCATGCCGCAGCCACGATGAAGCCCTGGCCGGGGCATGCGGTGGTCGTGCTGCCTCCGGGTGTGCTGGAGGCATGGCAGTTTTGCACACGGTCACAGGCCCCTTATTCGAGAGAAACATTCAATTATTCCTGAACTTCGCATGAACTTAAAATCGCTGACGATCGGGATGGTCGTGAACCATCCAAACTATGGAATGGGCACGGTCAAGGCATTGACCGAGCACCAGGCCGAGATCCGCTTCCAGGAAGGCGTCAAGACCGTTGACCCGAACATCGCTCAACTCAGCCCGGCAGAACCTTACGCCAATCTGACGGAGCTTTCAGTGCCGCTGGCGAGCATCATCGAACAGACCGCCCAACGGGTGGTGGACGAGTTGCCAAAAGCGCTTGGCATCAAGTTCGACATCCCAGAGGTGTCGGAACTTGGGGCCCGCTGGCATGGCGGCAGGGTAGTCCTCCATCCAGCAGACCCAACCCTCCAGACCAAGGAAATTCCGCTTGAGGTGTTTTTTCACAAGATCGTGGGTGTCAGAAACCAGCTGCGTGTCCTGGAGCAGAAGGTCAATGCCCATCCCGCGCTGACAGATGGTGACAAGGTGGAGATGCAGCAATACATCTCACGGTGCTATGGCTCGCTGACCACGTTCAACCTGCTGTTCAAGGACAAGGAAGGCCAGTTTTCCTCCAAGGGAACTTGAGAGCCTGTCTGAAAATGGCAAGGGGTGCTGCGGCTGGGGATTTTGTCTGTGGCCAAGGCGGCGAGCCCTGCGC
>CAYQCZ010000144.1:0-9137 GCA_964415955.1 uncultured Verrucomicrobiota bacterium
TTCATCCCGGACGGGCCGATAGGCGCCGCGCTGAAGGGTTTCTACGCATTGTGCGTGGTGCTCATGCTGATGCCCTGGAGCCCTCCGTTCATCATCGGCCTGGCCGCCCTGCGGGGATGGTGTTTCGCCACGCTCATGTTCACACTGGGTTACCGGCTGACGAAGCACATCACACAGGTGAAGGGATATTTTTATGTGCTCATTCTGCTCGGGCTGCTGACCTCCATCTACGGACTCCGCCAGGACCCCAGCGAAATCAGCCGGCTCATGGACGAGGACGAGGAGTTTGCGCGACGCTACATGGGCACCTACTACGTGACCTCCAAGGGCTCGCAGTTGCGCATTTTCTCGACGTTTGTCTCCTCCGGCGCCTTCGGGGGCACGCTCGCCTATGTGGCCATGTTTGCCATCGTGCTCGTCTCCGAGCCCAGGATGTCCAGGGTGGAGCGCCTGCTCCTGGTGGCGGCGTTGATCCCCATCAGCTATGCGCTTGTGAGAACCGGTGCGCGCAGCGCGCTGCTCACGCTCATCTTCGGCTTCATGGTGATCGCATGGCACAGGCGTGATTTCTTCAACTGGGTCTTTGTGCCTGCGGCGCTGGTCGGGGCCTTCCAGCTGGCCGTGATCGCCACCGGAGGGTCCGCCAACGAGCGCTACCGAAGCCTTCTTGAATTTGACGAGCTGTATTACCGCCTGTCGATTCCCACGAGCATCGGATGGCATTACATGATGGACGGCCATTTGCTCGGAGGCGGCCTCGGGCGCAGCGGCTACAGCGTGCCCATGTTCCTGCCGGCCATGGTGGATTTCAGGGATTTTGTCGGATCCGATGGCGACCTGGGCCGGTTGATGATCGACATGGGGGTGCTGGGCATCATCGTGTTCGGCAGGTTGCTGTGGGTTGCCTCGAGGGAATCCATGGATGCGTTGGTGGCACTCAAGGACACGCCGCTCAGCACCGTGGCCCTGGCCAGTGCAGCCTGCATCTTCATGGCTGTCACCGCTTTTCCCAGCGGTTCGCCATTTCTTGGCATTCCGATGGGCACGCTGGTGTGGTTCTTTCTGGGCACGCTGATGAAGCTGCGCGATTTGAAGAATGTTGTCGGGCCTGACGAGCCGCCGGGGGCCGCCTCGCAAACCGGGCCTTCTCCTGCGCCATCGAAACCGTTCCTGCACCGGCAGGCACCATCCCGCCGCCGGGTGACATGAAGATTGCCCTGGTCGTTCATGACTTCGACCCGGGCTACGGCCACGGCCGCTACGCGGTTGAACTGGCTTCACGCATCGGTGCCGTCCATGACGTTCATGTGTATGCCAGCCGCTTCGCCGTTGCACCACCGCCCAACGTGACTTTCCAGCGGGTGCCCGCCATCCGGGTTTCCGCCATGCTGACCATCCTCAGCTTCATGCGCACGTCGGAAACACTGCTGCAACGGCGGTGCTACGACATTGTCCATGCCCAGGGGCTCACGTGCCGGCATGCCAGCGTGATCACCGCACACATCTGCAACGCCGCCAGGCAGCATCAGCCCGGCCACACGTTCAAGTCGCGCTGCTTCGCCTCCATCGCCTCCATGCTGGAACGAAGGTTCTACTCCGCCAACCGCCACGCACGGGTCATCGCAGTCTCCGCCGTTGTCGCCTCCGAACTGGTGTCCTCCGCCGGTGTGGCCGTGATGCCCAGGATCATTTACCACGGGGTGGATGCCTGCAGGTTCCACCCTGCAACCTCAGGGGAGCGGGTCATGGCGCGCCGGCACTTCAACCTGCCGGTGGATGGCTGGACGTGGCTGTTCGTGGGCCTCGATGAAGTCATACGCCAGCTCCCCTCTTTTCCTGAGGCCCTGCTGCTGGTGGTGACACGATCGAGGATGGATTCCTACAAGCGGCTGGCCTCGGTCTGCGGCGTGTCCCACCGCGTGACGTTTCACGGGCCCGAGCAGAGGACGGAGCTTGCGTATCAGGCCGCGGATGTCCTGGTGTATCCGTCCTCCTACGATGCGTTCGGCATGGTGGTGGCGGAGGCCATGGCCTCCGGATTGCCGGTGGTTGCCGGCCGTAACATCGGCGCGGCGGAATGGATCGAACACGGAAAGAACGGCCTGCTCTGCGATGCGGGCGACCGTGCATCCCTGGGCAGCGCACTTTCCAAACTGTCAGGAAACCCACCCGGAGCCGTGTCGATGGGTTCCGCTGCGCGTGAGACCGTCCTCCGGCACACCTGGGATGCCTGCGCGCGCAGCACGCTTGCCGTGTATGAGGAGGTGTGCGGTCAAACCTTGCGCAACCGATGACAAACCGCCTGGTCATCCTGGTGAACGGAACCTCCGCCAGCATCGAAGCTGTGCGGGCGCGCGAACTGGCCCGCAACCGGAATCCTGAAGACACGCTCATCCTCCACCGGGAAACCTCACGCGGCGCCAGTGCGGACCTGTGGCATCGCCGGATCAATGAGTTCCGGCCGGAATTGCTGTATGTGATCAATACGGCCCTGCCGGGCATCGGCGTGGCGTTGCGCCGCCGCACGCAGCATGGCGTGCCTTACGTCCTCGACACGGGCGATGCGGTCTTCGAGATGGCACGCAGCGCAGGCATTGATCCGTGGTGGCGATGGCCTTTGCTCTGGGCGGGTGAGCGGGTGGCGCAGCGATGTGCATCCCACGTGGTGGTGCGGGGTTCCCAACACCGGAACATGCTGGAGGCGCAAGGGTTCCGGCACGTGAGCGTCATCCGGGACGGCTTTGTGAAGCATCCGGAGGTGGATCCAGGCGGGATTCTCGCATTGCGCGCGCGCCTCGGGTTGAAGGATGCCTTTGTGATGGGGGTCATGGGTTCCCTGGTGTTCAGCCCGCGACTGGGGATCTGCTATGGCTGGGATCTGGTGCAGGCATTGGCGCTGCTGCGCAACCTGCCGGTGAAAGGGCTGGTGATTGGAGATGGTCCGGGAAGGTGCTGGCTGGAGGCACAGGCGCGCCAGCATGGTGTGGCGGACCGGATCGTGTTCACCGGCCGCGTGGACTACAGCCAGGTGCCGGTTCATCTCCAACTCATGGATGTGGCCCTGTCCACCCAGACCAACAACATCGCCGGACAGGTCCGCACCACGGGCAAGCTCCCAGAATACATGGCGGCTGGAAGGTTCATTCTCGCCTCACGTGTTGGCGAGGCCGCGCTCGTGCTTCCTGACGCGATGCTGCTGGATTATGAGGGCGCCGTGGACGCCACCTATCCTTCACGTCTGGCGGCGCGCATCCGCCATCTGCTGGCAAACCCTGCGGAAATGGATGTTCGCGCCGCGCTGCCGGCTCAGGCGGAGGCATGGTTTTCCTACGACGTCCTGGGCCGCGCGTTTGATCAGGTGGTGGATGCAGCAGTCCGGGGCTGATGGGTTTTTGTTTTTTCTTCCTGCCCGTCGTGTTTAACGTCCCGGCATGGCATTAACGGTGGATACTTTCGCAAGGGAAATGGCCGAAGCCCTTGAGAGCTTCGACAAATACATCGTCTGCGTGAACAAAACGCCCGACCAGTGCGAGGCATCCCTCAAGTCCCTCTTGAAAAAGGCCATCGACGCCTACGGCAAAAGAGCCCCGGGCCTCCGGCACGGCATCGCGCTCGACCGTCAGGTGACCGTCATCCTCAGCCAGCGGGATGACGATGAAGTCCCTTACTGCGCCATCTACTTCAATCTGTCCTCGCCTTATCACAAGAAGCCACCCGCTGCACGGACGCGCTCTGCGAATTGAATGGTTTTCCTGCAGGAGGCGGTTGCCGGCCACCGGCGAAAGGGCAGGCTTCTGTCGATGCATCTCCGCCTCGGCACAGGCGTCCTGCCTGTGGCATCTCCCTTCAGAACACACCCATGATGGGTGCGACACGAAACTTCACCGCATCGATCATGGCAATGCCATTGCACTGTGCATTCTGCCTGTCTATCGTCTGACCCGGTCGTGCGCGGCTCATTTGCCGCATTCCCGGAAACTGAAAACATTCAACCGACGCTTTCCATGCCCCGTCATCCTCTCGCCGGCAAACCCGCTCCTGCTGAATCGTTCATCGATGTGGATCGTCTGCTCCGCGATTACTCCGAGGTGAAGCCGGATGCTGCGGACCCGCTCCATCGCGTCAGCTTCGGCACCAGCGGGCATCGTGGCACCGCGGCGAATGGCACGTTCAACGAGGCGCACATTCTCGCCATCACCCAGGCGATCTGCGAATACCGCGCTGGCAAGGGCATCGCCGGCCCGTTGTTCATCGGCAAGGACACCCATGCGCTTTCAGGACCGGCACAGCGCACAGCCTTGGAAGTCCTCGCCGCCAACGGTGTCACCACCTGCATCCAGGCCGATGATGGCTTCACACCCACACCGGTCATCTCCCACGCCATTCTCGGACACAATCGCCGGGGTGAAGGCGGCATCGCGGATGGCATTGTCATCACGCCCTCGCACAACCCGCCCGCCGATGGCGGCTTCAAATACAATCCACCCAACGGCGGTCCGGCGGACACGGATGTGACCGATGTCGTTCAAAAGCGTGCGAATGAATTGATGGCAGCCGGCAACTCCGGTGTGAAGCGCATCAGCTACGAAGCCGCACTCAAAGCCTCCACCACCCGCGCCATCGACTTCGTGATGCCGTTTGTGAAGGACCTCGGAAGTGTCGTGGACATGGACGCCATCAAAGCGGCCGGATTGAACCTGGGCGTCGATCCGCTGGGCGGCGCGTCATCAGCCTACTGGGAGCCGATCAAGTCCGTCTGGGGCCTGAACATCACCATCGTGAACACTGCCATCGATCCGCGCTTCGCGTTCATGACGCTCGATCACGACGGCAAGATTCGCATGGATTGCTCCAGCGCCGATGCCATGGCCAGTCTGATCGCGCTCAAGGACAAGTTCGACATCGCCTTCGGCAACGATCCGGATTCCGACCGCCATGGTATCGTGACGCGCTCCTCGGGGTTGATGAACCCGAATCATTACCTGGCCGTGGCGATTCGTTACCTGTTCACCAACCGCCCGCAATGGTCCGCCTCCGCCGCCATCGGGAAGACGCTGGTGAGCAGCGGCCTGATCGACCGGGTGGCAAAGTCCATCGGTCGTCCGCTTTGCGAGGTGCCCGTGGGCTTCAAGTATTTCGCACAGGGATTGTTCGAGGGCACTCTGGGTTTTGGCGGTGAGGAAAGCGCGGGCGCCAGTTTCCTTCGCAGGGACGGCACGGTGTGGTCCACGGACAAGGACGGCATCATCATGGATTTGCTGGCGGCGGAAATCACCGCGCGAACAAAGAAGGATCCCGGCCAGCACTATGAGGAAATGGCGGCGCAATTGGGACGGCCCTACTACAAACGCATCGACCAGGCGTGTTCACCCGAGCAAAAGGCCGGTTTCAAGAAGCTGAGCCCCGAAGCGGTCAAGGCGACGCACATGGCCGGCGAAGCCATCACCGCCAAGCTGACACGTGCACCCGGCAACAACGCAGCCATCGGCGGCTTGAAAGTGGTCACGGAAAACGGCTGGTTCGCGGCACGTCCTTCCGGCACGGAGAACATCTACAAGATTTACGCAGAAAGCTTCCGCGATGCCGCGCACCTGGACGCAGTCATCAGCGAAGCGAGCCAGATCGTGACGGAGACGTTGGGAAGCTGAAGCTGCGGCTACTTACCCGGTGGGGCGAGACTCCGTCGAGCCCTGATCTCATCGCGGAGGTCTTGAACACGAAGCAGGCGGAATACCATCGAGGGTGATTTGCGTTTCCTCGTCTCGCCGCCTTTGTCCGCAGCAATGCTTCACCGGGAAAGTCAGGGCTCGACAAAGTCTCGCCCCACCATGGTTTACTTCCCGATGCAATACAGCGCGTTTGATGTGCGGATGAACAGTGCGTCACCCACGGCCGCCGGACTGGCCTCGATGGAGCCTTCCAGCTTGCTTTGACCGAGCAGCTTGAACTGGCGTCCTGCTTCAAACACCGCCGTATTTCCCTCGCGATCGCACGCATAGACGCGGCCTTCCACAAGGATGGGCGAGGCATAGACGGCCTTCAACAGCCGTTCGGACCACAGGACGTTTCCTGTCTTCGCCTCCACACCGCTGGCGAATCCATTGTTGTCCACGATCATCAACAGATCGCCCGCCAGCACGGGCGTGGGCGTCTCCGGCACGCCCTTGGTCAGGCGCCACACGACCTGTGCCTTGCCGGGTTCCGGTTCGCTGTTGGGCGTGGCCTCATAGACGTTGCCCGGCTTCCATGTCGCGACGGGCGGGGGTTTGATGGCCAGATAATGTCCCCGTGAAAAGCCGGTCTGGCAGAACACCAGCCCGTGTCCGAAGAGCGGTCTGGCCCCGGACGAGTGGAACGGCTGCATCTCGACCTGCCAGAGTTCTTTGCCGTTCGATGGATCGTAAGCATAAAGAGCCTTGGCACCGCTGCTGAGCATGACCGTCCTGCCCTCGATGGTGACGATCTGCGGCGTGCCGTAGGCCTTGCGCAGATCACCTTCGGCCTTGGGCTTGCCGTCCGGCATGATGTCCTTGAAGTCCACCGAGCGCTGCGTCTTCCACACGTCTTTGCCCGTGCGCTTGTCGAGGGCCACGACGAACTGGTCGTCCGATCCGTCGAAGTGCAGGATGAACAGGTTTCCGTGCAGGATCGGAGACGAACCTGCACCGCGATAGTGGTTGCACTTCAGGTCGCGCCGCTCCCAGATGACCTTGCCCGTTTTGCGGTCCAGACAGGCCGTGCCCGCCTCGCCAAAGGTGACATACACCCGTTCCTCCTCAATGACGGGCGTGGGTGAGGCATAGCTGTTGTAACGCATCCACAGGTCCGGCTGCTGGGCATCGAACAACTTCACGTCGCGGATGATCTTGCCGGTGGTTTTATCGAGCGTGAGCACATACAGCGCCGAGCCGTTGGTGGTGGCGGTGGTCAGCCAGATTTCATTTCCCCAGATCACCGGCGAGGACCAGCCCTTGTCATGAATCGGCGTCTTCCATCGGACATGTTCAGTTTCCGTCCACGTGACGGGGAGATTCTTTGCAGTCGAATGCCCATCGCCTGTGGGACCGCGGAATTGCGGCCAGTGGTCGGCGCAAAGGACGGGGAACACACCAAGCATGAGCGCTGCGAATCCGGCTGGGAGCGTAAGTTTCATGGTGACGGGACGATAACGACGGGCCTTGGACGACGCAACGACTCAGAGCGATTCAGTTGAACTACAAAGCAGCAAAGAAACGAACTGAACTTCGCATGCTTCGTTCCGTGTGTGCAGCGGTTCTCAGTTGTCGCACGCTCGCGTTCAACCCACCCCATAAAACTTTGCGGCATTTCCTCCGAGAAATCCTGCCTGCTCCTCCGGGTTGAACTGCGCCATGTAATCCGCCGTCAGCTTGAACACGCGTTCATAGCTTCCGGCCAGCAGGCACACCGGCCAGTCGGAACCGAACATCAACCGCTTTGCACCAAATGCGTCAAAGACCACGTCGAGATACGGTTTGAAGTCGTCCGCCTTCCACGCGGTCCAGTCCGCCTCCGTGACCATGCCGGACACCTTGCAACTCACATTGGGTGCCTTGGCCAGTTCACGGATATGCGTCGCCCAAGGTTCCAGTCTGCCGTCCCGGATGTGCGGCTTGGCGATGTGATCCAGCACGAACGGCTGTTCAGGAAAACGCTTCACCAGCTCAATCGCGGCGGGAAGCTGCTTTGGATAAATGAGGATGTCGTAGGTGAGATTGAAATGCTTCAACCGGCTGATGCCATGCAGGAACGCCTCGCCCAGCATGAACCGGTCATCAGGTTCGTCCTGCACCACATGGCGCACCCCGCGGAACCTTGGATGCTTCGCAAACTGCGCGAGTTGCTCATCCACGGCCGCATTGCGCAGGTCCACCCAGCCGACCACGCCCTTGATGCTGGAATGATGACCGGCGAGTTCCAGCAGCCATCGGGATTCCTCCAACGACTGGCGTGCTTGAACGGCGATGGAGCCATGCAATCCCAACGGCTTCTGCAGTGCATCAAGATCCTGCGGAAGCCAGTTCCTTTCCAACGGGGAGGCCGCAGGGATCAACGGATATTCGGCCGCACTGTAGTTCCAAAAATGCTGATGGGCGTCGATGCGGAGTGTTGTCATGTCCACAGGCAGGCTATTCAGCCCACCGGGAATTGTGAAGTGTGCTGCGCGCACACTTGCCAGCCGGTCTGGTTTTCATTCTCCTAAGCGCATGACATCCCCGCTGTCCAGGTCGCTGGCCACCGCATTCCTCCTGCTTTGCATGCACTCGCACGCTGTTGACATCATCGCCCACCGCGGCGCCTCTTATGATGCGCCGGAGAACACCATTGCCTCCACCAAGCTGGCCTGGGAGCAGCAGGCCGACGCCTCCGAGTGCGATGTGTGGCTCACCAAGGACGGACGGATCATCGTCTGCCACGATGACAACACGAAGAAGACCGCCGGTCGTGACCGCAAGCTCGTGGACCAGACGCTGGCGGAGCTGCGCGAACTGGACGCCGGCCTCTGGAAGGGTCCGCAATGGAAAGGGGAAAAACTGCCGACACTGCGCGAACTGCTGGACACCGTGCCACCTGGCAGGCGGCTGGTCATCGAGATCAAGTGTGGTCCGGAGATCATGCCCGAGCTGGCACGCGACCTGAAGGCCTCGGGCAGGAAGGCGGATCAACTCGCGATCATCAGCTTCAACTACGACTCCGTGCGCGAAGCGAAGAAAATGTTCCCTGACATTCCGGCTTTCTATCTGGCATCAAACAAGAAGGACAAGGTCACCGGCGAACTGCCAATGCTTTAGACTCTCATTGCCAAGGCAAAGACCGCCAGGTGCGAGGGCTTGAATCTTGAGCAGAAGTTTCCCATCGATGCGGCCTTCGTGAAACAGGTGCATGATGCCGGGCTGAAGCTCTATGTGTGGACGGTGAACGACGCCGACCTTGCCAGAAAACTCGTGCAGGCGGGTGTGGATGGCATCACCACGGACCGCCCGCAGTGGCTGCGCGAGCAGCTTGGACTGAAGCCCCGCCAGTAATCGTCAGCAGAAAGTTTTGCCTGTCCACAAGTGTGCCCTTGCCTAGAGCCTGTTATGCACTTTTGGCGACGAGGTTTTTGAGCATGAGCATGA
>CAYQCZ010000145.1:0-9088 GCA_964415955.1 uncultured Verrucomicrobiota bacterium
CGATCGATGAGATATGGGTCGTCGACTTCGGCGATCCGTATCCGTCCGAACCTGCGTTCCACCGACCGGCCGTTCTCGTTGGGCCACCTGAGAGCTTCGGTCCACTCTTCCCCGTGGTCTTCGTGGTCCCGTTCACGAGCACTGATCGGGGGCTATCCCTCCACATCGAGGTTCCCCCGTTGCCCGTCAACGGTCTTGGTGTCCACAGCTACGCCCAGCCGGAGTTGCTGAGGTCGGTCAGTCGGCAGCGGTTGATCGCCAAGAAGGGCACGCTCGGTCCGACATCCAGCGATCGCGTCCGCGACATCGTTTCCATCCTTCTTCGACTCTGACGACGCCACCGTCAGCCTCGACGTCGGAGTTCACAGCCAGGTGTCGTTCGACCTGTCTCTCGTGAGATAGGTCCAGCGGCGGCAGCCGAAGGCGTGGAACCATGCCTCGGGATTCGGCCCGTTGCGGTTCGACTTCATCCAGACGCGGTCGACGTCCCGTTCGGCCGGGTCCGTGATCGACTCCGGCACAGAAGGAACTTCGCCGTACATGTACTCCTCCACCGGGCGGAGACCGCAGAACGAACAGGGGACCTGAAGCGCCATCAGTGGGTACCGGCCGATCCGGCGTCGGCCATGATCCTGTCGCGGGCAAACCGATAGTAGGAGAACGGTTCGATCAGCTCGGGGGTGGTGCCGGTGGCGGCTTTGAAGTTGCGGAAGAAGTTGCTGACACTCATGCCCGCCATCTCCGCAAGCTGCCCCACCCGCAAGGCCTGGTTGAAGTTCAACCGCATGGCCTCAATCGGCTTGTGCAGGGAGCGCGGGATCTCAGGCTTGTCCGCCGCTGCGGGAATCGCCGCATGCCGCGACCCGAACAATTCCTGCATGAGTGACGCCACCTCCGCATGCAGCGCGGCCTCCATGGCCATCGGACGGTTCGACATGATGCGGAAGATGCGCTTGTAAATGGCGGCCGCGCGTTTGAAGTGGATGCCGCCAAAGACCGGCGATCCGGCAGAGGTCAGCACTTTGTAAATGTGATCCATGTGAGGACCGTCCACCCGGATCCAGAAAATCTCCCAGGGCGAACCCTCCTCCGGCCAGTGCCCGGTGTCCTGATCACTGTGAATCCATGCAATGTCCCCGGTGCGGACAGGCCAGATGCGGTCCTTGTGACGGATGTATCCCTCACCCTTGAGACAGAGCAATATCTTGTGCCCGGGATAGTTCGGGTGAACCTTCTTGTAATCGCGCCCCGAGATCAAATGACCCGCACGCAGCACGCAGTAGAAGATCTCCCGGCTCAAGTCCGTGGGCGTGTGGTAGAGTGACAAAAAGATTTTCGTCTGCCTGGGTGCTGAGCGCATGACACGATATTACATGGAAGACTGCCACGATGTCTATGGCCAGACGCATCCGGAAGGTCTAGGATTCAATTCACACTCAGCAATGACACAGCGCATGTTCGTGAAGAAAAGTCCAGCTGCCGCCCGGATGGAGTCCGCGCGCAGGACGCCGCCTGTGGCCGGCATCTCCCCGGCCTTGTGGCTGGCGCTGTTCCTGAACGCCTCCATCCACGCGCCAGCCCAGGTTGTGCCATCCGATCATTCGAAACACATGGCTGCCGGCATGGAGCTGTTCAATGCATCGGTGGCCAATGTGCTCAAGGAGCACTGTCTGGAATGTCATGGCGGCGGAAAGATCAAGGGCGATTTTGACCTCGCAACGCGCGAGGGCCTCTTGAAGGGGGGGGCGGAAGGTCACGTGATCGAACCGGGCAACGCCAAAGCCAGCCGGCTGGTGAAAATGATCTCACATCAGATGCAGCCCTCGATGCCGGAAAAGCGTCAAAAACTGCCCCAGTCTGCCATTGATGACATTTCACGATGGATTGACTTCGGCGCCCCCTACACGCAGCCGCTGGTTGAAAACGCACGCATGGTCAAAGACCGCAGCAAGGTCTCCGATGCAGACAGGCAGTTCTGGGCGTTCCAGCCGCTTCAACCCATCACGCCGCCCAGGGTGTCCGGCATGCGCCAGCGTTCATGGGTCAGGACCGACGTGGACAAGTTCATCATCACCGAACTCGCGAAGAAAAAGCTCCATCCCAACCCCGCCATCGATCCACGCAAGCTGATACGAAGAGCGTATTTCGACCTGATCGGCCTGCCGCCCACGCCGGAGCAGGTGGAATCATTCGTGCGCGACCGTTCCCCCAAGGCCTACGAACGGCTCGTTGATGAGCTGCTCGCAAGTCCACACCACGGGGAACGTTGGGGCCGTCACTGGCTCGATCTTGCGCGCTACGGCGAGAGTCACGGCTATGAGCAGGATTACGATCGCCCCCATGCCCATCCCTACCGCGACTTTGTCATCCGGGCGCTGAACGAGGATCTGCCCTTCCACACGTTCGTGCGATGGCAGATTGCCGGCGATCAACTCGCTCCCGACAATCCCCAGGCATGGTTTGCCACTGGTTTCCTTGGCGCAGGCACGCACGCGACCCAGATCACGGCCAACCAGGCCGAAAAGGAGCGTTACGACGAACTCGATGACAAGATCAACACGATCGGCACGGCAATGCTGGGGCTGACCATCGGCTGCGCACGCTGTCACGACCACAAGTTCGATCCCATCCCGAGCGTCGATTACTACTCGCTGATCTCCGTCTTCACCAGGACCGTTCGCAGTGATCACGACGTGGAGCTGAATCCGGAAGAAGCCCGCCAATCATCCAAATCATTTGAAGCCGCTCATCAGCCGTTGGTGGACAGGCTGCGCGCCTTTGAGAAGGAAACACTTCCCGCCCGCTTTGAACGCTGGTTGCAGTCCCGGCCTTCCCCCGCCCTTCCCACCTGGCTGACATTGCGCCTTGAGGGCGTGAAGGCCAGCGGTGGCTACTACGGCATCAACAGCACACGGAAACTGGAGGATGAATCCTGGCTCGTCGCCATCACCGCGGGCACGCCGGACAGAATCACGTTCACATCCAAACTTCCCATGCCAAAGGGTGCATCCGCTTCCGCGCTGACAAATCTCTCGGCCGTCCGGCTCGAAGCCATCCCTGACAAATCCTTGCCCAATTGGGGGCCCGGCTGGGGCAAGGACGGAGAGTTCGATCTCAAGAGCATAACCCTCACTGCAAAACCGTCTGGAGCAAAGGACGGCACCCAAACCATCCGGCTGACACCCGTCAAGCCGCCCGAAGAATCACTGTGGAAATCCAGCAAGAGCGCAGGCGGGTGGACGGCACAAGTCTTTGCCAGCGACCGGCCTTTTGGCTTTCCCGGGGGAACCGAATTGACCTTTGCACTCCACTTCAATGGCGGGCTGAAACTTCCAGGAAGATTCAGGGCCAGTGTTGGCACAAGCGCTGCCGCCCCCGCTGAATTGCCGTCATTTGCCGTTGCCGATGATTACGCCGAGGCCGTCCATGCACTGGGACTGCCTTCGGGTGAGCGCACACCCGCCCATTCACTTGCTCTGCTCAAAACCTTCAAGGCTCTTGATGAGGGTTGGTTGAAGCTTGCAAACGCGGTCGAACTGCACGCCCGCACCGCTCCGCGACCCGCAGTGCAAAAGGCGCTGGTTTGCAGCGAAGGCCTGCCAGCCATCCGGCTTCACACCCAAGGCCCGGACTTTTACGAGGAGACATATCAACTCAGACGCGGTGATCTCGCCCAGAAGCAGGAAGTGGCCACACCCGGTTTCCTCCAAGTGCTGATGCGCGCGGGGGCCAACGCACCTGCCAGAGCAGGAAAGCCTGCACCCCCGGCATCAGCATCATCACAACGCGCGGCCCTGGCTGACTGGATCACCGATGTGGAGCACGGAGCAGGCGGCCTGCTTGCCCGCGTCATCGTGAACCGCATGTGGCAGCACCACTTTGGCAGGGGGATTGTCACAACACCCAGCGACTTCGGTGCAACCGGTGCGCCACCGACTCACCCGGAACTTCTTGACTGGCTTGCCCGGGAGTTGATCACCCACAACTGGAGCCTCAAACACCTGCACCGCCTCATCATGACGAGCGCCGTTTACATGCAGGACTGCAGCACAGATGCAAAACGGCCGGCAGTCGATCCGGATAACAAGCTTTGGTGGAGGCGTGAGCCGATGCGACTGGAGGCCGAACCGCTGCGCGATGCGATTCTGGCCGTCAGCGGCAGGCTGGATCGAACCATGTTCGGCCCCGGGTCGCTGGATGAGGGCATGCCACGCAGAAGCATCTATTTCTTCATCAAACGCAGCAAACTCATCCCATGGATGACCCAGTTCGACTGGCCCGACAGCCTTCAGGGCATGGGACAAAGGGTGAACACCACCGTGGCTCCACAGGCGCTGTTGTTGATGAACAATCCGCACGTGAGAGACAATGCGATGGCCTTCGCCTCCCGCGTGATGGAGGAGGCATCCGGCCCGGCCGGCGCCGTTCAGCGGGCCTATCTCCTGTCTCTCGGAAGAAAGCCAGCCCCGCAGGAAATCCGCGATGCGCTTGACTTTCTCACCTCGCAGTCCCGGTCCTACTCCAGTGTGGGGGGAGAAAATGCAGAACGTCTGGCCATGGCTGATTTCTGCCAGACACTCTTCAGCCTCAACGAATTCATGTATGTGGAATAAATCCGAACACCACGCCATGCATCCCTCCCCCCGCAGAGGACTCAACCGGCGGCACTTCCTCCAACGCACCGGCTGCGGTGCGGGCATGCTTGGCCTTGCGGCCCTCCTGAAGGATGCCGGCCTGCTTGATGGCACGTGCCACGGCTCCGGCAGCACCATCAGCCCCATGGCGCCGCATGCAGGTCATTTCCCTGCGCGCGCCAAATCCGTGATCTGGCTGTTCATGAATGGCGGCCAGTCCCAGGTCGATACATGGGATTACAAACCCGAACTGGAAAAGCGTGACGGCAAGGAGCTGGAGGGATTCGACAAGAACACAGGCTTCTTCACGAATCAGGTCGGACCGTTGATGAAATCGCCGTTCACCTTCGCCCGGCATGGACAGAGCGGCACATGGGCCAGCGACATCTTTCCAAATCTCGTCCGGCATGTGGATGACATGGCCTTCATTCATTCATGCCACACGGAGACCAACAATCATTCCCCCGCCCTTTTCCAGATGAACACCGGCTTCAGCCGCATGGGCTTCCCATGCGTCGGATCGTGGGTGGGCTACGGACTGGGTTCGGAAACACAAAGCCTACCGGGTTTTGTGGTGATGTATGACACGCTCGGGCGCGGCGTCCCCAAGGGCCATGCGCAAAACTGGGGGGCGGGGTTTCTGCCGGGTGTGTTTCAGGGCACCGCGCTCAACATCCAGGGCGATCCCATCAACAATCTGACCCGTGACGAACGCATGACCGACGCCCAGCAGCGGGCACAGCTCGACCTGCTCAAGCGACTCAATGCACGCCACCTCGAACAGTCCGAGGACGATGCCGCACTTGCTGCGCGCATCGAAAGTTTTGAACTGGCCTACCGCATGCAGATGGCGGCGCCTGAAGCGCTGGATGTGGCGCGCGAAAGTGAGGCCACCAAGAAACTCTACGGGCTGGAGGACAAGCGCTGCGCCCACTTCGCCCGGCAATGCCTGATCGCGCGCCGCCTGATCGAACGTGGCACGCGGTTTGTTCAAATCTACAGCGGTGGCATGGAGAATGAAAGTTCCTGGGATGGTCATGTGGATATTGCGGGCAACCACCGTCAGTTCGCCGGAGAAACGGACATCCCCATCGCGGGTCTGCTTGCCGACCTGAAATCACGCGGCCTGCTCGACGAGACCCTCGTGATCTGCTGCGGGGAATTTGGCCGGCTGCCAGTGTCACAAAAGGCCGCCAAGCCCGGGCGTGATCACAATCCACACGCCTTCACCACCTGGTTTGCCGGAGGCGGCGTGAAGGGCGGGACGCACTTTGGCGAGACGGATGAGATCGGCCACAAGGCCGTTGTGAACAAGGTCAGCATCAACGATCTTCATGCCACCATCCTGCACCTGCTGGGCATCGACCACGAGAAGCTGACCTACCGCTTCAACGGACGGGATTTCAGGCTGACCGATGTGGCCGGGCATGTCGTTCACGACATTGTGGCCTGACCACAGGCGGTTCTATCGGCCACACTGGATCGACGGATGAACTCGGTGCGCGAAACCGGGTGGTCCATCCACACATAGACGTGCCGGGACCGTCCGGTTTCATCCCAGATGGTTCCGCGCTGACTGCCTCCTCCCAGCACTTCAATTTCGGTCTTCAACGATCCGTCCTCATACCATTCACGAATGATGCCACGCCCCATCTGCAGCTCATAGGCCCCCAGCAAATGACCGTCCCGATTCCACTGCTTGACCATTCCGTTGACGAAACCGCGCTGGTAGGGGATTTCCCGCGCCAGCATGGCGTTCTCATGCCATTCAAGACAGACCCCATGCGGCATCCCGTCGAGCATGAACACCTCCTTGGCCAGCACACCATTGGCATGCCACCAGCGGGCAACCCCCGTATCTGGCGGGATTTCGACGCGAAGCACACCATCGATGACCTCACGGTAAGGCCCCTCTTCCCGGGTATAACGTGCATTGTTCATAGGCAACAAATGGGTTTGGGACTGGTGATGCATGAAGTGTGCCAGCCCATCCCACCACGAAAGCGTGCCGATACACGGTGAAATCCCTGCATGAATGTCGCACCAGCGTCTCCTTGCGGACAGACATGTCCAGCGAATGGACACAGTCACGCCGCAATTCCATCAATGGTTGAAGACGAACTCGGCAGAATTCAGCAGCGCCCACAACACGTCCTCCGTGGCGGTCTGCCGGGTGACCTTTTCCCCCTCGAACGCCTTGAGCGCCACGTCCATTTCGTCAGCCTCCGGAAAACGGCTGTAAACGAGCAGATACAGTTCCTCGATGATTTCCCTGGCGGGCTTCCCGCCGGATGCAAGCAACCTGACGCGCCCCTTGTCACTGGAAAGCTTGGACTGGAGCTGCTTCGAGTTCATCAAATGCAGGGCCTGGACAACGCTCGTGTTCCGATCTCTCTCGCATGGACAGTCGCTGCTGGAGTTTGGCCGGCTGAAGGCGTCCAGAAACTCGGAGCCGATCTTGTATGTCCATGCCTGCATGGCATTGGAGCCTGCGGGCAGACCGCCAAATTTGTCAGGCACCCCGGTGATTTGATTCACCGCATCCAGCAGCGTCTCGGCTGGCAGACGGCGGCGCTGGGAACGCGAGAAGTTTTTGATGTCATCCGCGTTGGTCTCGTTTGGCAGGGAACTGAGCTGGTAAACCCGTGAGTTCAGAATGAACCGCATCAGGTGTTTGAGGTCGTAATTGTAGCGGACCAGCTCCCGTGCCAGCGCATCCAGCAACGCCTCGTTGCTCGGGGGATTGGACGCGCGGAAATCATCCACCGGATCCACGATGCCGCGCCCGAAGAAATCGCCCCAGATACGGTTGGCCACCGCCCTGGCGAAGAACGGGTTGCCGGAGTCCACCATCCATGCGGCCAGTTCAGTGCGTGGATCCACGTCCGGTGGTATGTCCTTGAACCGGCCTTCCGGCGGACGGGGCTTCATGATCGCACCGGTCACCGGATGCTTCACGTTTCCGTTTCCAGGCGCGAAAAAGACATGTTCCGTGCCTGCTGAGATTGGCGGCGAAAGCCCTCCGCCCTTGCGCTTGAGCGGGCCAAAGAAAGCCGCCATTTCATAAAAATCGTCCATGGACCATTTCTCGCTTGGATGATGATGGCACTTGGCGCACTCCATGCGCACGCCGAGGAACACCTGCCCAAACATGGTGGTCAGGTCGGCCGGTTCACGACGGTCCCGATAGATCACAGCCGGCCCATCACGGTGATTGCTTCCCTCCACGAGCAGGATTTCCCGCGCAAACTGGTCATAGGGTTTGTTCTGCCGGAAGCTCTCCCGCAACCACTGGTCGAGCACATAAACGCTTTTCACGCCCACGCGGTCGGGATTTGGGCGAAGCAGGTCGGCCCATTTATTGGCCCAGAAATCTGAATACGCGGGATGCTCCAGCAAACGGTCGATGAGTCCAGCCCTCGCCGCTTTTTGACCGGGCGTCAGTCCTGCACCAGCCTGTTCCACCCCGTCCCCGGGTGCTTTCCTGCATGCCGACAGGAAACCCCTCACTTCATCGGGGGTGGGCAGCTTGCCAATGACATCGAGATGCACCCGCCGGATGAATTCCTCGTCAGTGCAATCCCCGGACGGTCTCACACCCAGGCGCTTCAACCGGTCATACACAAGGGTGTCGATCTCGTTGTTCACAGGCAGCCCCTCATACAGGGAATCCGGCAGCAACCGGTCCGCAGGAATGGTGATCCGCGCCACATCCACGAGTCCGAGATACCTGGCGACTACCGCCGCCTCTCCTTGAGCCTGTCCCGCTTTTACGACCCCGTGATGATCCACAGCCGCCAGTTCCTTGTCGTTGGAGTCGTATTCAGCAAGCGCCGTGACATCCCGCACCGAGCCGTCCGAGTAATGGGCCTGCACCACAAGGCGCTGCACGGCGCCCTTCATGTAGCGCCGTTCCCTGGGAAGCACCCGAATCTCCACCAGCGCCGGCTCATCCTCCGCCTCGTAGATCATGCCCTGCCGGATCCACTCGGCGATGATGTTGTATTCACCAGAGCCCTTCTCAAAGCGCTGGCCACCCTCGTGATCAATGGCCAGAACGGCCTTCTTCAACAACAGGCTCTCATCGGGAAATGCCGGAAAAACCCGGCGTCCACGGCCCTCCTTGACAATTTCGCGGTGGTCATTCTTCGGATCAAACGCAAAGACCGACAGCTTGAAACCCGCCTGTCCATCCGCCTTGGCATGGCAGCTGCCCGCATTGCAGCCGGCCTTGCTCAGGACAGGCAGCACATCGCGGGTGAAGCTGGGCGGCTGGTTCGTGGGCACCGCCTCCACGGTCACGTGCATCAGGGTCCGCAGTCCGACCAGCTCCGCATACACCAACGCCCTGCCCGGTGTTCTGCCCCGCAGCAAGCCGTGTGCATCGACCTCCACCACGCCCGCATGGCTCGATCGATAGGCGGCCTTGTCCGTCAGGTCCATCTCGAAACCAT
>CAYQCZ010000146.1:0-9085 GCA_964415955.1 uncultured Verrucomicrobiota bacterium
GACCGACATTTGCGTGGAGACCAAATCCGGTCCCATCTACATGACCAAGTCGATGCCCGCCGAAGCCACTTTGGGCAAGGAGTTCGTCTCTGAACTCCGCCTCGTGGCCATTGAGTGTGCAGCCAATGTGGTTGTCACTGACATTCTCCCTGACAGCTTGGAGTATGTCCGTTCGGAGCCTGCGGCCACGGTGAAAGGCAAGACTCTCACGTGGAGCTTCTCCGAAATGGATGAGGGCACACTTCAGACACTCCGCATCTGGGCCAAGCCAACCAAGGAGGGCGTCATCAAGAATTGCGCCTCCGTCCATGCCGAACCTCGCGTCTGCGCCAAGGTGTTCGTGGGCAAGGCCACACTGGCGATCACCAAGACCGGTCCCGCCACGGCATTGCTCGGACAGGACGTCAGCTACACGGTGCGTGTGACCAACACCGGCAGCAGCATCGCCCGCAATGTTGTGGTGACTGATGCCATCCCCGATGGCCTGGCGCATTCCAGCGGTCAGCGTTCACTCACTTTCAACTTGGGTGATCTCGCCCCCGGGCAATCTCGTGACATCCCCGTGGTGTTGAAGACCACGGCTCGTGGTGAGTTCTGCAACAAGGCATCCGCAGTCGCCAGCAACACCGGCAAGGTGGACGCCCAGGCTTGCACGCTGGTTCAGAAGCCCGGACTCGACATCGTGAAGACCGGCACGAAGGAGCAGTTCATCGGACGCAACGCGGATTACCAGATCGTGGTTTCCAACACGGGTGACACCGCCCTGCAGAACCTGACAGTGACCGACACCGCGCCGGACGGCACCCGCATCGTGAGTGCCGACGGCGGCACGGTGAAGGGCAACACGATCACCTGGCAGCTCCCGTCTCTCGCCAAGGGTGAAAAGAAGACCTACAGCGTCACCTTGACGTCTGCGATGGCGGGCAACCGCTGCAACAAGGTCACCGTTGCAGGCGACCGCAACCTGAGCGCCAGCAGCGAAGCGTGCACCTTGTGGAAGGGTGTTCCCGCCTTGCTGATCGAGGTCGTTGACAATCCGGATCCTGTGCTGGTTGGTGGTGAAACCACCTTCACCATCCGTGTGACCAATCAGGGCACGGCGGATGACAACAACGTCAAGATTGTGGCCAACTTCGCGAAGGAATACGACGCCGTTGCAGCCGGTGGTGCCACTGCAGGCAATGTTACCGCCAAGCAGGTCACCTTCGGTGTGGTGCCCCGCCTGGCTCCCAAGCAGGTGGTTGAGTGGACGATCCGCGCCAAGGCTGTTGCCAAGGGCGACCACCGCCTGAAGGTGTTGCTGACCTCCGACCTGCTGGCCACCCCGGTCACCGAAGAGGAGAGCACGCACGCTTACTAAGCGGCCATCAAACAGTCACGCGGAGAGGCTGGCTTGACGCCAGCCTCTCTTTTTTTGCCGTTGTGCGTCGCGTGATATTGGCTGGCCATGAGTGATGTTTTTTTGGACCCTTGGCCTGTGAAACTGATATCGTTCGCCGCCCTCCTTTTCATCTCCTCGCTCGCTTGGAATGCTGGACTGGTTCAAGGCCAGGAAAGTCACCGGGCCACAAGACTCGGGCATCCTGCCACACGTTTTGCCCCCCCGCTTCAAACGCCGGAAGATTTGAGATCCCGTTTTGCGGATCCTCTGCTCCGGCCCGACATCGAATCCATCCTTCATCAGGCGGGGTGGACGGGTGATGTGGAGGATTTATACCGGGCTGCGGCCGTTCAAGATGTTGATGACATGACCATTGCCATTGGCGAGACCATGCCCTTCATGTCCTCGCGAAAGAACGGCAGGCCCATCACCCTGAGAAACGTCCTCTGGGCCGGAGATGAGCCCGCACCGGCATACGCGTTTCATTTTTACTCGAAGGGCCGTCGATGGCGTTGCATCACACCCAAGGCGTGCAGCAACTTCTTTGTGGTGGATGAAGGCCCGCTGCCACCACAGTTGCAGCTCTCCCTGGCGATTGCCCGGATGGCCAGCATCTGTGATCCCATCGAGTTGAGCCTTGTTGTTGGCAATCCTGGCATGGTTCTCATCACGAACGCCGTGGTGTCGGTTGAACTGCCCGAGGGGCTGGTGTTGCCGGACGGCACGAGGGAGTGGCGTTTTGAAAGCGGTTCGCTCAATTCGGGTGAAGGGCGGAGGTTCGTCCACCGAGTGAATGCCCGCAAGGATGGCGTGTTTGAGGTGCAGGCCGTGGCTGCGACGGGCGGGTTGACTGCCGTTGCATCCGCTGGTGTGACCATTGGAAGACCGGTGATTGCCCTTGATTGTGCCGTGCCGGGGGCTGCCCCGATGGGGCGTCCTGTGGAACTGTGTCTTTCGGTCAGAAACGCGGGGAATGTGCCGGAGCCGATGGTTCGTGTGGAGTTTCCCATCCCTGATGGCGTGCAGGCTGTTCCGGAGGGTGATGATGCCGTGGTTCAAGGCGGTGTGATTTCATGGGAGTTGCCGGAGTTTGTGCCGGGCCGGCAACGGAACCTTTGCGTGCGGTTGCTCAAGACCCAGGCCGGATCAGTTCCTTTGGTGGCGCGGGCCGTGTCCATCTGCTCCACGACGGTCGAAACTCATTGTGAAGCGCGGTTTTCCGGCATTCCTGCGATACTTCTCGAGGTGGTGGACACGGAGGATCCGGTGGAGGTGGGTGGTGAAGTCACCTACATCATCAAGGTGACCAATCAGGGAAGCGCTCCGGGCACCAACATCCGTGTGAACTGCGTTCTGCCACCCAGCCAGAGCTTCATTTCGGGCAGTGGCAGCAGTGCTGTCAAAGGGGATGCCAGGTCGGTGACAATGGATGTTCTGCCAGTGCTTGGAGCCAGGGCTGTGGCCACATGGACGCTGAAGATACGGGCCGTTTCCGCCGGAGACAGTCGTTTCCTCACATTCCTGAGCAGTGATCAGTTTTCCGAGCCGATTCGCGAGGAGGAGCCCACACAGCAGTATTGAGGGCGCAGAACTCCGTGCGAAAGTTGGGAAGATTTGCGATTGACCGATCTTCATCGGTTCCTACGATGATCCCATGAAAGCCCTCCTTCTCCCTTCAGCCTGTCTCTGCCTTTTGTCATCCGGCGCTGGGCAGTCTGCGGGCGCGGCGACCGGTGACGGTGTTGTCATCACGAAGCTGGAGGGAAAGCTGCGTGTGGAGATCGGCGGCAAACATTTTACAGACTACAACTTTGAAGGTGCGCCGAGGCCATATCTGTATCCGATCCTGACAGCAGATGGCCGCGGATTGACCCGCAACTGGCCCATGAAGGAGGTTGAAGGCGAGGAACGGGATCATGTGCACCATCGCGGGCTGTGGTTTGGCCACAGGCACGTCAACGGTTACAGCTTCTGGGAGGAAACCGGCAGGCAGGGAACCATCAAGATGGTTGAGTTGAAAGAGGTGAGAAGCGGCAGGGACGTGGGGATCATCCGTGCGCGCAGCGAGTGGCATTCGAAGGAGGGGGAATTTGTGGCGTCGGATGAGACCACGATACGGATCCACGACACACACAATGATCAGACGCGCATGCTGGATTACGAGATCACCATCACGGCTCCGAAGGACAAGGAGCTGGTCTTCGGTGATGACAAGGATGCTGCCATGGCGATCCGGGTGGCCGAATCCATGCGCCTTACAAAGATGAGGGAAAAGGGCCAGAAGAAAGGCCAGCCGGGAGAGGGGCACATTGTTTTATCGACGGGTGTGAAAGATGCGGAGGCCTGGGGCAAGCGCGCCCCATGGTGTGATTACCATGGCCCGGTGGATGGCCGCGTGGTCGGTGTTGCCATCTTTGATCATCCCTCCAATCCCCGGCATCCCACCTGGTGGCATGTGCGCGATTATGGCTTGTTCGCCGCCAATCCCTTCGGCAAACGCCATTTTGAAAAGCTTGATGACAAGGCTGCCGGCGAGATGAAGCTGGCACCCGGCGAGAGTGTCACATTCCGCTACCGTTTCTACTGGCACGAAGGTGATGAAATACAGGGCAAGGTCGCCCGGCAGTATGATGCCTACGCCAACCAGAAGAAGCCCTCCACCAAGTAACCATCAACCTGATCCGACGCTCATGAACAAGCTCACCCGACGCAATTTCATCAAATCCTCCCTCTACGCAGGGGCGGCACTCAGTTGGACCGCGAAGTCATGGGCGCAGGTCAAGGGTGCCAACGACCGCATCAACGTCGCCACCATTGGATTCCGCAGTCGTGGTGGCAACCACATCAGCGGCCTGCGCGAACTGGCTCCCGAGGGGGTCAAATACATCGCCCTCTGCGATGTGGACCGTTCCGTTCTCGACAAGGGCGTGGCGGACTTCAAAAAGCGCGGGGACGACGTCAAGGGCTACACCGACATGCGTGAGCTTTTTGAGAACAAGGATCTGGATGCCGTGTCCATCGCCACCCCCAACCACTGGCATGCTCTGGCGGCCATCTGGGCCATCCAAGCCGGGAAGGACGTGTATTGCGAAAAGCCCGTCTCTAACAATGTCTGGGAGGGGCGTAAAATTGTGGAGGCTGCACGCAAATACAACCGCATTGTCCAGACGGGGACGCAAAGCCGTTCGAGCACCGGCATCAAGCAGGGCGTGGAATGGGTGCGTGCCGGAAATCTCGGGAAGATTCTGGCGGTATATGGCACCTGTTACAAGCCCCGCCAGAGCATTGGCCTCACCGGCAAAACCCACGAGGCTCCTGAGACCGTCGATTACAATCTTTGGTGCGGTCCCGCCCCCCTTGTGCCGCCGGCGCGCAATGGCAAGTTTGGCCCCATCCACTATGACTGGCATTGGTTCTGGGCCTACGGTTCGGGCGATCTTGGCAACCAGGGCATTCACCAGATGGACATTGCCCGCTGGTTCATTGGCGAGGACCAGCTCGCACCGCGCGTGTTCAGTGTTGGCGGGCGTGTCGGCTACAAGGATGACGCGGAGACACCGAACACGCAGATTGTTTTTCAGGATTACGATGCCGCCCCGCTCATTTTCGAGGTGCGTGGTCTGCCGAAGGACAAGGCATCCCAGAAGGAATGGAAGCCCATGGACAGCTATCTGGGCTCAACCATCGGTGTGGTCGTCGTCTGCGAAGGCGGCCATGTCACCGTGCCGAACTACACCGGTGCGACGGCCTACGACAAAGACGGCAAGAAAATCCAGGAATGGAAGGGCGCGGTCGATCACTACGCCAATTTCATCGAAGCGGTGAAGAGCCGGAAGCGCGAGCACCTGAATGCCGACATCTGGGAAGGCCACCTCTCCAGCGCCTTGTGCCACACCGGCAACGTCTCCTACCGCCTCGGCCGGAAGACCTCTCCAGGCGAGATCAAGGAGGCGTTCAAGGGCAATGACCGCGCGATGGATTCCTTTGAGCGCATGGCGGATCATCTCAAGCGCAACGAAGTGGACATCGATTCCGACCAGCTCACACTTGGTCCGTGGCTGAGCATGGATCCGAAGATCGAGAAGTTCATCGGCAACAAGGAGGCCGACGCGCTCCTGACCATCAACTACAGGGCCCCGTTTGTGGTGCCGGACAAGGTGTGATCCGGCCACCTTCACGCAGTCAGACAAAGGCCGCCCCACGGGCGGCCTTTTGTTTGATGCTTTCTGCACTGCTTGCAGTGCTGTCTTCATCTGTGGCTGTTGCAGAGGACCGGGCAGTGGAGGTCGTGGAGGTTGAAGGCCAGCCCCTGGCCGCCAACGTGCTAAGGTTGATGGCTGCGCTGGATCACATCGGCAGGCCGCTTTCCAGGGATCTGGCTGATGCAATCACGAGGGCGGCCTCGGCACGGGACGCGGGGACGCTTCAGAAACTGCTCGATCCGCACGTGCTGCTGGTGGTGACGCTGAATCCTGAAGTGCGGGTGAAAGTGGGGCGAGGCCCGGCGGCGGCTGTTCTGCAACAGGCCGGCTACACACCAGTGCTGGTGAAGGTCCTGAACCAGAGCACGACCACGGCGTCCCTCAACATTTCCAGCCCTCAGTCCGGTCCGGTTTATGCCGGCGTCGCCAGGCTCAGCATGGAACGCCAGCAGCAGCAGCGCCTGCGCGAAAACGAGAACACTGCCGGCAGCAGTGAGCGTTTTCTTGAGGTGGAGATGTTCACCCGGTCGCCCATGACGGCGCACCTCAGCGGCCTGGAAGTGGAATATGCCATCGCACTGATCTACAGCAGCGAGTCCGGCAGGCGTGAAGCCACCATCGGCTTTGATGCAGGCCAGGGCACACAGGATCTGGGTTTCCGGGCGGAAACCCCCGTGCTTTTTGATGTGACCCCGGCTGTGCCGGTGAAGCTGGCCGTCCAGGACCACGACGGACGTCCCACCATGGGGCGGTTCGCATTTCAAGATGCGATGGGCCATGTGTTTCCTCCGCAGGCCAAACGACTGGCCCCGGACTTGTTCTTTCAGCGGTTCATCTACCGCTCGGACGGAGAGGTCGTGCTGCTGCCGCCGGGCAGGTTCACGATGCAGTTCGGACGTGGCCCGGAATACCGCTGGTTGAAGCGGGACATCACCATCCAGCCGGAAGATTCAAATCCGGCCATTGCGGTTCGATTGCAACGATGGATTGATCCGCTCTCCTTTGGATTCTACAGCGGTGATCATCACATTCATGCGGCGGGTTGCGCGCATTACACCTCTCCCAGCGAGGGTGTGAGACCTGAGGACATGTTCCGGCAGGTGAAGGGTGAGGCGCTCAATGTGGGATGCGTGCTGACATGGGGGCCGGGTTTTGACCATCAGCACCGTTTTTTCAACCAGTCTGTGGATGCCGTGAGCGAGCCATTGACGTTGCTCAAATATGACATCGAAGTCAGTGGTTTTGGATCACAGGCGCTTGGCCACGTGTGTCTGCTCAACCTGAAGCGGCAGATTTATCCCGGCGCAGACGGGAGCAAAGGCTGGCCCACATGGACAACGCCCGTGCTGCAATGGGCCCGATCCCAGGGGGCTGTGACGGGCTATGCGCATTCGGGCAGCGGCCTCCAGGTGAACGCCTCCGCTGCGGCGGGGCGGTTGTTGCAGGAAATGAATGCCGATCGGGATGGCAGGATCACTGTGCAGGAGTCCGCCAAAGGGTTGCTGCCCGAACCATTCACCGTGATGGATGCCGACCGGAGCGGGACATTGTCGCTTTCAGAGATCACGTCCAGCGTGGATCGCGCTGCCGACCGGCTTCCCAATCTGGCCATACCAGAACTGAACAGCGTGGGAGCCCAGGAGATATTCGTCACCACCGCGCACGGTTTGTGTGATTTCATCAGCGCCATGGACACGGCCCGTCTGTTGGAATGGAACTGCTGGTATCACCTCCTGAATTGCGGTTTTCCGCTGGTGGTGAGCGGGGAGACGGATTTCCCATGCATGAGCAGCACCAGGGTGGGGCAGGGACGTGTGTATGTGCAGCTTGGCAGGACGAGCCCGCTGGATTTCACGGCATGGTGTGAGGGGCTTCGTCGCGGGCATTCGTATGTGTCCGATGGCTACGCGCACGCTTTGGAGTTTGTCGTCAATGACGCGGCCATGGGCGGCGAGGTGAGGCTGGACAAGGCCGGGGCATTGAAAGTGAAGGCCAGGGTGGCTTTTGGTTCTGAAACCCCTCTGGAGGCTGCCCATGGTGGCGCGATGCCCGCAGCCGGTCCCAGGTTGCTGGGGGATACTGTCAACCTGCATGAGCCCGCCGGGCCGGGTGTGTTCAGGGATGGACAACGGCTGGTGGAACTGGTGGTCAACAGCCGGCCCGTGGCATCGCGGTGGGTTCCTGCTGATGACCGGATCCACGATCTTGAATTTGACATCCACGTGGACCAGAGCAGCTGGGTGGCCTTGCGTCATTTCCCGCAGATGCACACGAATCCGGTGAAGGTTCTGGTGGGTGGCAGGCCCGTTCGCGCTTCGCGCCAGAGCGCGCTCTGGGCAATCGCATGCATTGATCAATTGTGGCGGCAGCGGGAGCGCCACATTGCTGCTGCCGAACGCGACGCAGCGCGCCGCACTTTCGAAAGTGCCAGGGAGATTTACCGGCGCATCGCCGACGAAGCCCAGGTTGATTGACCTGCAGCCGCCAGGCCTGATCAAGGCGGTGGCACCTGGATCACCCGGTAAAAGCCCTTCTGCGTGTTGCGGGTGGAGATGAAGTGCTGGATCATCTGCCCGGTTCCAGGAATGGGTGTTCCCACGTTGTTCCAGGTCTGTCCGATTCCAAGCTGCTGGATGGTCTGTATCTGATACGTCTTTCCAGGCTCCGTGATGAAAAGCATCTCCGCGGCGTGGTGAATGGAACTCCGGCCCAGCTGGGGATTGTCATTGGCATCCAGCGGATTGGTGCCGGTATGCACTTCGGTCCAGTCCGAGAACCCGTCGTTGTCGGAGTCCACCAGCTTCGGGTTGGTGCCTAGGGCGAATTCCATGATGTTGCTCAAGCCGTCCCCATCGGCGTCGCCATGGGCATTCTGCGAGGTGAGGTTCCCAAAGTGCAGGAGCTCCCATGAGTCAGGCAGAGTATCGTTGTCCTCATCTCCGATGATGGCGCCATTGCCTGTCAGGTCGGCGATGGAGGCTTTCAGGATGTTTACGGCGTAACTTGTATTGTGAATTCCGAAGCTGCCATCACGCAGCACGAACATGTAGTTGTAGGCGGCCTGAAGCTGCTTTGTTGTGTAGGCGCTGGTAACGGTCACGTTGGTGGTGTTGACCGGTGGCAGCAGCAAGGCCAGGCGGTTGAGCAGACCCTTCACCTCTGTTTGCACACCCTGAATGACCCCGTTGCCGTCGTAGTCCTGACGGGGCATGTCGAATGATGCCATCGGGCCATGGCAGCTTGTGCAGGATGTGGTGAGATGGAGGTCATCCCCGAGGTTGGTTGGTGTCCCGTTGTCGAACCTGGCCTTGAAGGTGTGACCTCCGACCATGTTGTGTCCTGTGGAACCGCTGGCGGGTGTGGGCTGCATGTGACAGGTCACGCAACTGTCGGAAACGGCCAGCTTGTGCGCGGAGCTTGGAATCACCCGCCCGTATTGAACGGCATTGGTGCCGATCAGCATGTCGGTTTGCGGACTGTTATGCGGGCCAAAGTTGCCGCT
>CAYQCZ010000147.1:0-9062 GCA_964415955.1 uncultured Verrucomicrobiota bacterium
CGCATCGTGTGGCGGCGCTTCAACGAGAAGGGCGACACGGCGGACATCTACACGATGAAGCTGGATGGCTCGGATGTGAAACGCCTGACCGATTTTGGCGCGATGTCGTGGGCGCCATATTTCCATCCGTCCGGCAAATACGCGATCTTCGCCTCGAACAAGCTCGGCTTCTCGAACTTCGAACTCTACCTCGTCGATGCCGCAGGAACGCGCGAACCGGTCCAGGTCACCTCCACGGATGGCTTTGATGGACTGCCGGTGTTTTCACCCGACGGCAGGAAACTGTGCTGGACGTCCAATCGCACGAGCGACGGCAAGTCGCAGTTGTTCATGGGGGCATGGAATCATGAGGCGGCACTGACCCACTTGTTTGCCGCTCCGTTGAGAGGGCGTTCAACCGGAGCCGAGGCGGCGGCGGCGGTCGTGGACGCACTCGCAAACCCAGCGCCGGCCCCTGAGGATGTTGTGGAAAACCTGAAGTCACACGTTGCCTATCTGGCATCCGACAATCTCGAAGGGCGGCTGACCGGCACCAGAGGCAGCCACGAGGCGGCGCAGTTTATTGCAGAACAGTTGAGAAACGCTGGTTTGCAGGGGGCTGGCGACAACGGCACGTTCTTTCAGGAATACGAGTTCAACGCCGGAGTGAAGGTCGTCACGAATGAGAACGCACTGACCATCACGCAGACCGGTGATGGCAAAGCCGCCACATCATTCGCCGTGGAAAAGGATTTCCGCCCGCTGTCCTTTACGGCCAATGGCACGGCGGAGGGCGAGGTGGTGTTCGCGGGTTACGGCCTGACCATGCCGGGCAAAATAGGCGAGGGCTACGATTCCTATGCCGGTCTCGATGTCTCGAACAAGGTGGTGATTGTGCTGCGCTACGTGCCCGAGGGCGTGGACCAGAAGCGCCGTGCCGAGCTGAACCGCTACGCGGGGCTGCGCTACAAGGCGCTGGTCGCCCGCACCCACGGTGCAAGGGCCATTCTGATCGTCGGCGGCCCCAACTCCCCCAACGCGGGTGAACTCGCCCCGCTCACCATGGACACCAGCCTGTCCGGCTCCGGCATCATGGCAGCCTCCATCAGCAGCAATGTTGCCAACGCGTTGCTGGCCGGCACGGGCAGGACCTTGAAGGCGCTGCAGGACGAACTGGACGTCGAGCATCCGCACGCAAAGGACGTGCGCTTCACCTTCACCAACCTGACGCTGAAGATTTCCACCTCCGTCGAGCGCATCAAGAAAACCGATCGCAACGTCGTCGCCATGCTACCGCCCGTGGCTCAGCCGTCCCGGCTGAGTTCGGACGGGCAGGCGGGACGCCCACCCCACGGCACTGAATACATCATGCTTGGCGCGCACTTCGACCACCTCGGACGTGGTGAGACCGGCGGTTTCGGCATCAAGGGCGAGGAAGGCCAGATTCACAACGGCGCGGACGACAACGCCTCGGGTGTGGCGGTGCTGCTGGAGCTGGCAGCGAACCTGGCTTCTGAATGGAACAAGGAAGGTCAGAGCACAGGCGGGACGCCCGTGCCACGGAGGCGCGGTGTCATCTTCTCCTTCTGGTCGGGCGAGGAACTGGGTCTCATTGGCTCGTCCCATTTCGCCGAGCATCCGACGGTCAACCTCTCAAACGTCGTCGCCTACCTGAACTTCGACATGGTCGGCCGGCTGCGTGAGAACAAGCTCACCCTGCAGGGCATCGGTTCCTCCACCGTCTGGAAGCGGCTGATTGAGAAACGCAATGTCGCGGCTGGATTTGATCTCACCTTGCAGGAGGACCCGTATCTGCCGACCGACACCACGCCGTTCTACCCCAAAGGCATTCCAGTGATGGCCTTCTTCACCGGCAGTCATGAGGAATATCATCGCCCCAGTGATGATGCCGACACGCTGAACTACGAGGGCATGGAACGCATCTCAAAGTTTGCCCGGGGCATCACACTGGATCTGCTGGGCGAGGCGGAACGTCCGGATTATTTGAAGGTCGAGAAAAGCAGCCAGGGCGGCAGCCGCGATGGATTGCGGGCGTATCTGGGAACCATTCCCGACTACGCGACCGAGGCCAACGGAGTGAAACTCAGCGGTGCGCGAGGCGGCAGCCCGGCGGACAAGGCGGGCATCAAGGCGGGCGACGTGATCGTCGAATTTGCCGGGCAGAAAATCGCCAACATCTACGACTACACCTACGCGCTGGACGCGGTGAAGATCGGCGTGCCGGTGAAGGTTGTCGTGGTGCGCGAGGGCAAGCGCGTGGACCTCAGCATCACGCCCGAGGCGAGGAAGTAACCGATGGATCTGAAGCCTGCCTGATCCATCAATCCCGCCGCACTTCCTGCATCGCAGGCAGCGTTACGGGAACTTGAAGTTTCCTCGTGAACCAGTAGCCGATGCCAAAGGCGAGCAGGTTGAACGCGGTCAGCACCTGCACGATCATGCGGAACGCCGCATCGCGTTCCATGACGACCACCCGGTCCTTCAGCAGGTAAAGCGCGAGCAGGTAAACCACCGCCACCGCCACCATCCACGGGACAATGGCATAGCGCTCGCGCGCCAGAAGGTTGCTCACCAGCACGTTGACGAGCGTCAACACCAGCATGCACCAGGCGAACCACGGCACCAGGGGGGCCATCTGCCAGTAGCTTTGATTGCTGAAGTAGAGGATTTGCAACGGCAGCTTCGGAAGGATGGTGGCCGCCAGCGCCGCCAGTCCGCCCATCAAGGCAGTTGAAATCAACGTGAGTTTCAGGGCATCGGTCTGCTGCGAACGCGCCACGCTGTTCACGATTTTCGGAAACATCACCATGGCCAGCGGCAGGGTGAACTGGAGCATGGCGAAGCCGATCATTGATCCCGGCGCATAGAAGTCCGACACCTCCTTGGGAAACACGCTGCGCACGAACACCGCGTCCGCCGTGGACAGCACGAGCACCGCACCCGGACCCAGTGTGAGCGGGATCACGCGGCGCAACCACCGGCGCCAGTCCGGCTGCGACCCCTTGTGGCACCACAACCGCCGCGTCCACCAGGCACCGGCGGCAATCGCCGCCACCTGCCCGATCAATGCTCCCGTCATGGCCCCGGCGGATTTGCCGCCCATCAGCAGCACGATCACGGAAACCGCCACAAACCTTCCCACACCGTCCAGAATGGCCACCCAGCCCAGCCCCATGAAGTGCTGGCTGCCCTGCAACATGCCTTTCACCGCGGGAATCAACAGCGTGGTCAACGCAACGATCATCGTGATCCACAGGGCCTTCTCGTTGGTGAGTTTCATCGAGG
This sequence comes from uncultured Verrucomicrobiota bacterium, assembly GCA_964415955.1. Lineage (GTDB taxonomy): Bacteria > Verrucomicrobiota > Verrucomicrobiia > Limisphaerales > CAYQCZ01 > CAYQCZ01. The sequence continues at coordinate 3,286 of CAYQCZ010000147.1, forward strand.
CAATGACGGCGTCCTTGAAGAAAAACGTGGCCAGCATCAATACCACCCACAACGCCGCCACCGCACCGACCACGGAACGGAACGTCCCAGCAAGCTGGTTGCTCCGCTCCTCATCGACCGCCGCCGCAGCCTGCTGGGCAAAGATGGTCTGGAGCGCGCCGGCAGGGATGCTCAGCAGCACGAGGATGCGCAGCAGGATGAACAACACCCCGTATTCCTCCGTGCCCATGCGCTTCTCGTTCGAGGCCACCATGTGGACGGCCATCATGAACGCTCCGCCCGCCACGGTGGCGATGACCATCCAGCCGCTCTGCCGGAAAAAGGAGGACTTGGATTCCTGCTCGGTCATTGGGGGGAAATCTTTTCCAGGGTCACGCCGCTGCGCGCACTGTCACCACCCCGTTTCACGGAAGTGAAAAGGCCGCGCCAGAAACCCAGTCCGTAGAAGATGTGCGTCGCGACGATCAACGGGGCGACAGTCAACAGACGAAGGCGCGCCGCCGCCAGCACAATAACGGCATAGGCCAGCAACGGCCATGCACACCAGGCAGGCAAAAAGGACAGGACCAGCACATACACGACGAATGCCGGTGGAACGAAGTTGGGGGCCGAACCAAGGGTCGGATGCAGACGGAACTGCTCCGCCCGTCCGCGTCCATAGGTCATCAGCATCTTCAAAAAGGCCTTCAAGGTGCTCCGTGGTCGCCGTTGTGCGACGAAGGACGGGTCGTAAATCAACGCGCCGCCACGCCGCTGGAGTTCATCCATCAGCGCGTTTTCCTCATTCGGATAAAGCGCCTCGTCAAAGCCGCCCAGCTCCAGCAAGGGCGCCTTGCGCGCGGCAAGATTGCAAAGGATCAATTCCTTCTCGCTGCTGGGACGCACCGCACCCATGGGGCTGTAACGTGCCGCACTCGGGCCGAAGGCGAGCTTGTTGCCCATGGTCGCGGCAAACGCCTGCTCCATGGGTGGCGCATCCGGCGGACAGACATTCGGCCCCCCCACCATCACCATGTGCTCGTCTTTGAAATGGGCCAGTGCGCGTTGAAGATTCGCCGGATCAGGCAGCGCATCGTCATCCAAAAAGTAAATGAACTCGCCCTTCGCCTCCCGCAAGGCGGCGTTCCGTTGCACGGACGGCTGGCGGCCTCGAACAACGATGATTTCATACTGATCCTTTGGAAATCCAGCCTGCGAGCCGCCGCCAAAGCCAGCGGTTCGGCATCACCGGGGCGCGTGGGAATGATGATGGTCCAGGCAGGATGGAAACCCTGAGCCACGGGTTTCCCAGGCGGATCGGGCTTCCAGAGTGGCTGCGGTTGTGATGAAGGGATGGAAATATTGACTGTTTCCTTTCGCCTGGGCGGAAGTGAAATGCGTATCTGTTTGTCCGGTTTGGTTTTGTCCGGAGAAGACGAACCCGCTGAATCAACAGGCCCTGTGGGTTCCTCGCTCATGCGCGATTCATGGCAGTGCGCTCATAAAACTGCGCAGGATCCGCGTGGCCTTCTCCAACTGGCTGATGGCCACCCATTCATCCACCGTGTGGGCCTGGGCGATGCTTCCCGGACCGAACACCACACAGGGCATGCCCGCCGCCGACAACACCCCACCGTCCGTAAAATAGTCCACACCCAGCGGATCCTGCTGCCGGGCGGACTTGAAAAGCGATTGCACCATTGGCAGGCGGTGATCGGTCTGCAAAGCCGGTGCGGGTTCGCTGCCTCTCAGGTCGGCCAGCGTGACCTTCACCCCGCCCTTGCGCAGGAACTGGACGATTTCACGGCGCACGGCGGCATCGCGCTCACCAGGCAATGTGCGGCGGTCGATCTGGATGCTGCATTTGTCGGGAACAATGTTGGGTTGTTTGCCACCGGCAATCTGGCCGACGTTGATGGTTCCGTGTCCCAGCAGGGGATGTTTCCGGCGTTTCAGCGAGGCAGCGTAATCTGTCTCCAGCAGATGCACGGCCCCTGCCATTTCATGGACGGCATTGCGACCGAGATGCGGCGTGGCGCCATGTGCCGCCCTGCCGCGGGTCTCCAGTTGCAGCCACAAGTCGCCCTTGTGCGCCGTCACCACGCGGCACAGCGTGGGTTCACCGACGATGGCCAGGTCCGCCTTCAGCCCGCTCGCAGCCAGCTTGCGCGACCCCGCCTGACCGGACTCTTCGTCCACCAACGCCACAAAAATGATCTCCGTCTCCTGCGGTCTGGGGCCACCCGCAGTCAACTCCAGCAACGCACCGAACATCGCAGCCACGCTGCCCTTCGTGTCGCAGGCGCCACGGCCATGCAAACGCCCGTTCTTCAAGGCCGGCTTGAACTGCACTTCATCCGCCACGCCCACCGTGTCCATGTGCGGTGCCAGCAGGATGCGGCGCTTGATGCGGCCGCCTGCGGGCGTGAGACGCGCAAGCAGGTTGGCACGACCGGGGAAGACCTGCTGAAATTCAATTTCCAGCCCCGCGCGATCGGCCTTGTGCGCAAGGTAATCCGCCACGCGACTCTCGCCGGCCCGTGCGTCGCCCGCGGGCAGAAAGGCCGGGTTCACGCTTGGAATGGCAATCAGCTCGCGAAGGAGATGTGCTGTGTTTGACATGCTAGCCATGAGCTTTCGAATTCCGAAACCACTCCACAAACTTCGGGATTCCCTCCTCGACCTTCACGCAAGGGTTGTATCCCAGCCGCTCGCGCGCCTTGGAAATGTCGGCATACGTGATCGGCACATCGCCTGGCTGCGGTGGCAGGCGGTCGATGACCGCCTTCCGCCCGAGAGCATCCTCAAGCAGCTTGATGAGGTGATCCAACCGCACGGTCTGTGATTCGCCGAGGTTGAAGATCTCGAACCCAAACTCGCGCTGCGTGCAGGCAACCACTCCGTCCACCGTATCACTCACATACGTGTAATCGCGCGCCGTGGAACCGTCGCCAAACACCGGTATGGGCTTCCCGTCCGAGATCAATGAAGCGAACTTGTGAATGGCGAGGTCGGGTCGCTGACGGGGACCATACACCGTGAAAAACCGCAGCATGGCGACATCCATGCCATACACGTGATGATACACATGACCCAGCGCTTCACAGGCCAGCTTGCTCGCCGCATATGGGGAAATGGCGCTGAAAATGGGATCCGCCTCGCTGAACGGCACCTTGGCATTCACACCATAAACCGAGGATGAACTGGCGATGGTGCATTTCCTCACACCCCGATGCCGTGCCGTCTCAAGGAGGTTGACCGTGCCCTCGACATTCACCCGCTGATAAAGCGCGGGTTCCTTCAAACTGGGCCGGACACCGGCACGCGCCGCAAGATGGATGACCTGGTCGAACTTCATGCCGCCAAACACTTCCTCCAACGCGTCCCGGTCACAAATGTCGCCCTGCACGAAGGTGAATGGTTTCGCCAGGGACTGGAGATGGCGGATGGCCGATTGCTTGATGGCCGGGGAATAAAAATCATTCAGATCGTCAAAGACACAAACCTCGTGGCCGTCATGCAGCAATCGCTCGCACACATGAGCCCCGATGAATCCCGCGCCGCCAGTGACCAGAAAATGCACGCGCAAACGGTATCAAAGAGCCGGAGGAGGTGTCGAGGGAGACAGCCGTGGCAACAAAAATGACATCGTTGCGGAACGCGGCGGCAGCCCCCCGGGGGAAGGCGGATACGCCCCGGTGCCGGACTCATTTTGGTTGATTCTTTTTCTTGCCGGTTTGTTTTGCATCGGTCTTCTTCCCGCCCTGCGCACGCTCGATGTAACTCTTGTATTCCCAGCGTTCCTTCCACTCGGCGAGGTAGGGCTGATACTGTGGCGTCTCGAACCAGTTCACCGATTCGGGATCAGGCGGCGAAACTTTTCCTTCCGGATAATCCTTCCCGGCAAAGCTCGCGTCCATCGTGGCGTTCCAGTCGAGCAACTGCTGCTTCATCTGCGCAAACACCTCGGGCTTTTCGGCGCTCAGATCGCGGGTTTCCTTCGAGTCGGCCAGCAGGTCGTAGAGTTCAAACTTCTCCGTGTTCAGATTGTCCGTGAGCAGCTTGTAACGGTCGCCAATAAGGGCGCGCTTTGTGCCGTAGCGGAATCCCATAGGCGCATTACGTTCGCCAAGCTCGTGCGTGAGCAGCGGCTTCAGGCTCAAGCCATCGAGCGGTCTGATCATCACGCTCTCCGGCAGGCCGAGGATGTCCACCACCGTGGGAAACAAGTCCATGACGCAAGCCGGATAACTGGTGATGCGCGGCTTGACGACGGCGGGCCATTCGATGATGCCGGGCACGCGCAGACCGCCCTCGAACACGCTGCCCTTGTTGCCGCGCAGGCCGCCCACGGTGTCGGGTGTGATGCCGGGGAGACCGCCGTTGTCGCTGCAAAAAACCAGCAGCGTGTCGTTGGCAATGCCGAGGTCGCGCAGCTTCCCGCGCAACGTGCCGATGCTGCGGTCCATCGCCACCAGTTCGCCGTGGTGGTTTGCCGAAGCCTCGTTCAAATCGCCGAAGGTTGACTTGTCGCCATCCAGCGCCTTGAACGGGCTGTGCGGCGTGCCATACCAGATCACGGCAAACATCGGTCTGCGTCCCGAGTGATGCTTGTCCAGAAACTTCACCGCCTCGCCGACCGCCACCTCTGACGAATCACCCTTCATCTGCTCGAACTTTCCGTTGCGGCTCATCAACGGATCCAGATCGTAGAAGTTCGACACCGACACCCATTCATCGAAACCGAACGCGCCGGGACTGCGCGGGTCGTCCCTGAAGATCGGTGCGCCCGGCCCTTTGTGGCCGTTGAGATGCCACTTGCCAAAATGGCCGGTCACATAACCTGCGCCACGCAATGCCTGGGCGATGGTCTTCTCCTGCAACCGCAACGCGTAGCCATGGCTCAACACACCCGTGCGATCATGCGAACGGCCTGTCATCACACTGGCGCGAGTGGGCGAGCACACCGGTCCGCCGGCATAGAACCGCTCGAAGCGCAGGCCGTTCGCCGCCATCGCGTCAAGGTTCGGCGTCTTGAGCACGGGATGTCCGCGATAACCGGTCTGCCCCCAGCCCATGTCGTCGGCCATGACAAAAATGATGTGGGGCTTGGCGGCGGCGAGGGCGGAACCGCAGGCGATGGTGGCTGCCGTCAAAAGGGTGAGTAATTCTTTCATGGGGATGTTTGGAAAGTCACTTCGTGTAATCTGCACCGGTGAGGCTTTTCAAGACGGACTCCTGCCATGTGCGCAGGCCGGACTGGAGTTGGTCGGCATTGGCGGGCTGCTTCGCGGCGAGGTCGTTCTTCTCCGCCGGGTCGGCGTCGAGATCGAACAACTCGCGTTTGGGCACGCCGTTCTTCTGGTCATGGATCACCAGTTTGTAGCGGCCGTCAATGATGCTGCGCGCGCCGAGGTAATCCACATCGGTGATCGCCGGATGCCGCCAGTTGTCGAAGTCGCGTGTGGCCTTGCCGCCAGCCAGCTTCGCCAGCGGCGTGGTGCCCTCCTGCAACTTCGGATCTATGTAGGGTTGCGGTTTTGTGCCGGCGAACCGTTTCGTGTCGTATTGCCAGAAGTGCATAGGCGTGGTGCGGGTTTCCACTTTGCCGTCGAGCACGGGCGTCAGATCAATCCCATCGAGCGGACGTGCCGGCAGCGGTTGCCCGGCCAGGGCGGCCACCGTGGGCAGAAGGTCGCTGGTGCTGGCGCGGAACAAGGTCGTGCGCGGCTTGGGAATGCGTGCCGGCCACTCGATCAATCCCGGGACCAGCGTGCCGCCCTCATACACCTGGCCCT